>JAITHX010000248.1 GCA_031279735.1 Prevotellaceae bacterium | reverse complement strand
GTAAAATCTGTAAAATCTGTGTCATCTGTGTCATCTGTGTGCTAAAAATCCGAACTGCATCCCTTATAAGTTATTTATTCGACATCCCTAAGGGGGTTCCTTTGGAAATAAGGGCTTCTTCTACAATTACCCTGAGTGATTAGTGTCTGCCGGAGTTGACCGGCTGTCTCACAATTTTAACGCGACGGAAGTATAATTATTAATTATTAATGGTTAATGGTTAATGGTTAATGGTTAATGCCTGCGGCTCAATATCTCCGTCTCACTCCACCCGTCCGATAGGCATTAACAATTAACCATTAACCATGTACATCTCTGTGTTACACCGGATGTAGAGACGCACGGCGTGCGTCTCCGTGTGTTACGGCGAATGTGGCGGCGTGATGCGCGGAGACGCACGCCGTGCGTCTCTACATCCGCCGTGACACGGAGATGTACGCCTGTTCCGGCTGACATGTCGTAATTCGTAATTCGTAATTGACATCATCATCTCAACCATGCTATTAATTCTTCATTCTTAATTTCTCGCAATTCTTAATTTTCAATTGTGAAATTTTGTTTAACTTTGCAGCCGAATTAAAATTCGGATAATGGTAAATAGTGAAACAAACCCCCAAGACACTTCTACAGGGCGGCTGCTTCTCTAATCCGATATAAAAGATTGATTGAGTAAAAATTAAAGTAAAAACGGAACAGTTATGTTTACGATTGGGCTTGTTGTACGCGGAACGGGTAAACCGGCGCATTGCAAAAAGGTATGTACAGGGTGTTTGTTAGGAGGATTCGCCAAAGACCGGCGCACCGACAAAAACAGCGAGGCGCATTTCACTGAGGGGAATGGCGGCGGCGACGCGCATGTTTGCGGAGTTGTTGCGGGAACGCCGCGCCGCGCTAATCGAAACGTGATTCCGATTGATTACAACAAGCCGGAATTTGCGCGGCTGCGTCGATATCTTTCCAATACAGCAACGGACACCCGTTCGCCCACACCTTCTTCTAAGACTTGTTCCTGCAACCAACGGGCGACAAATGTTCGGAGCGTGTGTTCGACGGAATTATCGGCAACTGCGCGTCGGCTTGTTTTATTACGACAAATATCGCCGGCAATTCAACGGCTAAACAATATGATTCTTAAACTTCAATAATAACTTTAACATGAACACGGACAGCAGATACGGCATCATCTTGCCGAAAGGAGGCGATGCCAAGATAGTATCGACAATCGAAAACGACGAATCGACTTTATTAATCAAACCGCCTTGCAACATAAGGTATTCGCGCATCATTCTCGATTTTTCGGGCGATTCGGACGATTCGCCGCAAAACCCTGAAATGTCGCCTAAAGACAGCGAGAATATCCTTCGCTACGAACCAGCCTCCGGCGACCTCGTGCAGCCGTTTCGGGAAACTCCCGACAATGATCCGGCAGCGGAGAATGAAGCGGAACCTGAAACGGAAACTGACATGGAGACTGACATGGAGACCGGAACAGGACTCGACCCGGAACCCGACGCGGAACCCGAAACAAGGATCGAACGCGAACAGTACTGCGAGGCGAACTCTCAGCCTGAGACATTCAGCGTCGAGCAGCAGGCGGCTTCCGACGAATCGGCGCCGGAAGCGGTTGAACTCGCTCCGGAAACGACGGAATTAACGACGAAACCGGATAGAGCGGCGCCGACGAATCCCGACTATGACCTCGCGCTGGTTTACGCCGACGTGGAACAGCGCATGAAAACTCTCACCGCCGAAATAAGCACTCTTATACTCAAGGCTGAACAGATGCTTACCAGGTCGGAAAACCGCATGAACGAAATAGAGGCGGAACTGAGAGAACATGTGCGGCAAAACGAACTGCGACACGAAAATTCCGAAAAACTTCTCGGCGATTTGGACGAAGACCTTAAGGAACATTTGCGCATCAACGAAATATGGCGCGAAAGCTCGGAAAGCATGCTCAAGGGAATAGTTTCCGACGTAAAGGAGCATGTGCGGCGGAACGACGAACGCAACGGATACACGGACGGAATGTTGAAGAAAATAGTTTCGAACACCGACGACCTTTCGCGACGGCACGTGGAGGAGGTGCAGTTTCTCTACGAGGAGCTTCAGAAACGCGAAAAGGACTTGTTTCGGGAAATTCAGCTCCCCGTGACGCTTGATTTCATCGAAGTGATCAACAACCTCAGAAATGTTCTCTCACAGTCGAAAACCATGGACGAGGAGTACGTAACGGAGTATCTCGCCCGCGAGCTGGAATCGTGCGTCAAGTTTGCCGACGGACGTCTGGGCAACCGGCGGATAACCGCCTTCTCCGACCTCAAGGATCCGAACAACCCTCCGCGATTCAGCGACGCGAGGCACGTTATCGAACGTCGCGGAATTGTTTTCACCGGCAACAGGGCGCTGCACGATTCCATTGCGGAATCCGTCAGTCCGGGCTACGAATGGCACTACGACGATTCGCGTTCGCGCGTCATCCGCAAGGAAACGGTCAAGATATTCGAATACAAAAAGGATTACGAGTTCAACAAACTCCGCCTGTGACTTTTCGGGATTCAGTATGATTTACGGAATAGATTTAGGCACTACACAGTCGAGTATTGCCCGCGTCAATCGTTTCGGGATACCGGAAGTGCTTAATCCCGTTTCGGAAGGCTCGACCACAACACCTTCGGTGGTTTACTTCGACGAAAACGACATGCCCGTCGCGGGAGCTGCCGCAAAGGACAACTGGTTCGGAGCTCGCCCCGAAAGAACGGTGATTTGCATCAAGCGCATGATGAGCAATCCGCGTTATGTCAGACGTATAGGCAGCCTGAATCTTGACCCCGTTACTGTCTCCGCCCACATTCTCAGGAAACTGACAGACGATGCCAATCTCAAGCTCCGCAACGAGGAAAATCTCCCTCCGGTGAAAGAGGTGGTTATCACTGTGCCGGCGTATTTTGGCGAACTGGAGCGGCGGCGAACTGTCGAGGCAGGGCATATTGCCGGTCTCGATGTCGTGGAACTGATTGCCGAACCTGACGCAGCCGCTCTTGCCTATTTTTCGCTCGACTTGAAGAACATGGACGACAAAACCATTCTCGTTTACGACCTCGGCGGCGGAACGTTCGACGCCAGCATAGTCAAGATTCGCGGCGGAAAACCCGAAACCATAGGCATAGGAGGCGATTCCAAGCTCGGCGGATTCGACTGGGATATGGCTTTGGCGAATCTCGCGCTGCAACACGCAGGCATACACCGCAAACTGCCCGACCCCGAACTATTCGCTCAGGACGACAGCACCCTGCTCCTCGCCGCCGAACGATGCAAGAAAGCGCTGTCGGAACCTCACGTCCGGAGTTCCATGCTCTCGTTTGTCTATGACAGGGAAAGATACAATATTAATATAGGACGAATAGGGTTTGAAGCCGCAACCGGCGACCTGCTCGACAGAACAAGACTGCGAATCCTCGAAGCCGCGCGAAGAGCCGACGCCAGAAGCGACAAGCCGGCCGACGAACCCGCAATACTCAACCGCGACGACTCGCTGAGGGTCGATGAGGTTATACTTGTGGGCGGAGCCTCGCGCATGCCCATGGCGGCCGACATGATTCGAAGCCGTTTCGGAAAAGAACCCAAATTGATAGACCCTGACCTTGCGGTGGCGAAGGGCGCCGCGCTCTACGCCCATATTCTGAGGCAGCCGGAAACGAAAACGAACGCGGGCAGGCCAAGACGAATCGAAAGCCGAGGCTCGCGCTCCTACGGGCTTGGAATAGAAATATCCGGCGGAAAGAAAGCCATATCGAACCTTATAAAACTCACCGAACCCATGCTTATCGTCAATCGCAGGTTTGAGGGCAGATATGCGCTCGCCAGCGATTCCGGAAGCGCAAACATCGGAATATATGAAAACGAATCTGATTCGGACATCATCGATCGCGGCGAAAGAACTCCGGTCAAAGTCGGAGTGCTCGAATTTGAAACCGTAATGCCAAAATCAACTCCCGTCAGCCTCCTGCTGAGTCGCGACGTCAGCGGAATAGTCAGTCTCAAGGCGGCGTGCGGGGGAAAGGAAATAAAGATACGATTCGAAACTGTCTGAACGCAACTGAAAACAAACCGAAAACGAAACAAACAGAATGAATCATGCAATCGAACAGTAATATGAACAATAAAAAATGCAGCGAATATCCGCCTCGGACAGTTCAGCCGGTATTCTTGCACTACGACGGAATAGACAACTTCTCCAACGGACTGGCACACGTATGGATAAAAGGCAGACACGGTTTCATCGACCGATACTGGAGCGAAGTCATAACACTCAAATACGACGATGCGCGCTCCTTCTCCGAAGGCTTCGCGCAGGCGGCGCTGTCGCGACATAATAATTGCTATCGCCTCAGATACGGATATATCGACACGACGGGAAAAGAACTCGCTCCCTTTGAATATGACTATTGCTCTCCGTTCCGCAACGGATCGGCGGTGGTGGAATCGAACGGACGAAAAGGACTGATGGACCGCACGGGCAAGGAAATCATCCCGCCCAAATACTTCTCCATCGACCCGTTCCGCGAAAACGCCGCGCGATTCAAACTCCGCAAATACGGCTTCATCGACCCCGCCGGCAACGAAATAATCCCGCAGCGATACGACGACGCGGCAGACTTTGCCGAAGGTCTCGCGCCTGTGTTCCTGAAGGATCGCGGCTGGGGATTCGTCGATAAAAACGGAACGGAACTAGTACGCCTGAAATACGACCGCGTTGTGCGATTCTCCGAAGGCATGGCATGCGTCAAAAACAAAGGCAAATACGAATGTATCGACCGACGCGGAAACTTCGTCGCGGCGATGAAAGCCTACGACTATCCGGTTATCTTCACCGGCGGCGTCGCCGTAGTGGGACGCACAGGCAAATACGGCTTCGTCAACACCGAAGGAGCCGAAGTCATCCCGCTATCCTACACCAAAGCAAGCAATTTCAGCGAAGGCTTCGCCTGCGTCTCCAAAAACGGACGAACAGGCTATATCGACATCCTCAACAACGAAGCCATTCCGTTCCGCTACGACAAAGGCTCCGACTTCTCCGACGGACTGGCAAGAGTTTACGAAGGCAAAAAATGTTTCCTCATCGACAAGAGCGGAACCCCCGTCTCCGCCGCATACGACGAAATACGATACGACAAAAAATATATCGTCAACGACGATTACGTACAAGTCGGAATCAACCGCAAATACGGCTTCATCGACAAAACCGGAAAGGAAGTCATACCTCCCAAATACGACTACAACAACGCCGCCTTTTTCGGCGAAGGACTGGTGCGCATGAGGCTGAACGATAAAAGCCGCCTCATAAACACCTCAGGCGTCGAAGTGTGCATACTCGTATAGGACAACAAAACAAACTCAAACGATAAAACAAATTAAAGATCGAGAACATGAAAAATTGCACCCGTTGCAACGCCGTGAACCCCGACGAGGCAAACTATTGCATGATTTGCGGAACGAAATTCGAATGCATTGAGCGAGAACCGTCGGTCACAAACAGCGAACGCACAAAAATACTGCGCAACGTGAAACTGCTGCTCGTCACCGGAAGCTCATTCGAAATGGGCAGCCCCGAAACCGAGCCGGGACGACGCGCCAACGAACTGCGCCACCGAGTAAGCGTCGATGACTTTTTTCTTTCCGAAAAAACCATAACCAACGAACAGTACTGCATATTTCTCAACGAGAAAAACATATTCGGAAACGGACAGCTCTATGTCATGGACTATGGCAACAAAACTCTCGTCGCCGCATACAGGATGGGCGTGGAATACACCAACCGAATCTGGCGACCGTCGCCCGGCATGGCTAATCACCCCGTCGCCGGCGTCTCGTGGTACGGTGCCAAAGCCTACTGCGACTGGCTGGGCGCGCGTCTCCCCACCGAAGCCGAATGGGAATATGCCTGCCGCGCAGGAAGCGACACCCCCTTCAGCACCGGCAGCAACCTCACTACCCGACAGGCAAACTACAACGGCGCGCGTCCCTACGACGGCAACGCCGCCGGCATCAATCTCAAACAAACCCAGCCCGTCGGGACATACGCCCCAAACGACTGGGGCTTCTACGACATGCACGGCAATATAAAAGAATGGTGTTACGACAGATACGGAACCTACGAGCCGGAAGAACCCGACGGACAAATTAATCCCGCAGGACCGCCCGACGGACAGTATCGCGTGCTGCGCGGCGGCGACTGGGGCTGTAGCGCCGCCTACTGTCGTTCAGCCTCCCGCGGCTACGGAAACCCCGACG
>JAITHX010000169.1 GCA_031279735.1 Prevotellaceae bacterium | reverse complement strand
TGGAGGCTTCAAAAACGTAAAAAGACGGTCGAAACGCGCGAATTATGTCGAAAAACATGCGAGTCTCGAAAATAACGCCGGAAGCCGGAAAATCTGAAGGCGCAGGGCGGGGTTCAGGCGCCGTCGGGACGGGCGCCCGAATCGGACGCGGAACTCGCTATGAAAATGTATGATTTTTCTAAAAAATGTGACATTTGTTTTCCTCTCGGGTCAGGAACTCTGACCTTTCAACGGATTCACGCCATTACCCAAAAAGCGACAATTTGAATTGCATCAATTGAAAGTTGTCCGCAGGCAATTTTCAATTTTCAATTTTCAATTTTCAATTGATTTAAACTATCTTTGCCCCCCGATAAAAATAATGAAACAATGAAAAAAATTATTGTGGCAAATATTCTCGCGTTGTTTGCAATTATCGCGGGATCGGGATGCGGCGGCGGCGGACGGGATGAATGTCGCGCAGTGCGTACTGCCTGCAATCCCATTGACTTAAGTTATCGTTTCAGGCTTGAAGCTCCTTCGCGGCGCGAAGCGGCGGATCCCTCGATAGTGCGTTTCGGCGACGATTATTATCTCTTTGTCTCCAAGTCGGGAGGGTATTTCCGCTCGTCCGATCTGGTCGAGTGGGAACTGATTGTGCCCGAAAGCGAGTTCCCGCTCGAAAACTACGCGCCGACGGCGGAGGTTATAGGCGATGCCGTGTATTTCATCACGTCGGGATACGATAAGGTCTTGAAATCGACCGATCCCAAATCGGGTAAGTGGGAAGTGGCGCGGGAAAATCTCGACCTCGCGAAGTCCGACGCCGATCCCGCCCTCTTTCTCGACGACGACGGACGACTATATTTCTACGGCGGATGCAGCAACCTCGATCCGATTCGCGGAATGGAACTCGACCCCGAAACTTTCGGCATTATCGGCTCTCCCCTCCCCATGCTCAACAGCATCAGGGAAAAATACGGCTGGGAAGTGCAGGGCGACTATAATACGCTTCCCGAACGGCGACCGTGGATAGAAGGCGCATGGCTCAACAAACACAACGGGCGGTATTATTTGCAGTACGCCGGTCCGGGCACCGAGTTCAAATCCTACAACGATGGCGTTTACGTTGCCGATTCCCCGCTCGGTCCGTTTACTCTTGCCGCTCATAATCCTTTTGCATACAAACCCGAAGGCTTCGCGCCCGGAGCGGGACACGGCAGCACGTTCAAGGATAAGTACGGAAATTGCTGGCACGCGGGAACGGTCAATATCTCAATGCGTCATTCGTTCGAGCGGCGGCTTTCGCTTTTTCCCGTGTTCTTCGACGAGGACGGCGAAATGTACGCCCATACCGGTTTCGGCGATTATCCCTACATTGTGCCCGACAGGAAAATCAATTCGCCCGAAGAGCTTTTTCCGGAATGGATGCTCCTTTCCTACAACAAGAAAGTTATCGTTTCTTCGACTCTGGAACGCGACGAGGCTATCGACGAGGACATGAATCGGTGGTGGATCAAAGCCGAAGATTTTTCGGGCAAGAACGCCGTCGATGAAGAAATCAGAACATGGTGGAGCGCAAAGACCGGCAAGGCGGGCGAATGGTTTGCCGTTGACCTGGAACGCGAGTGCGAAGTTTACGCCCTGCAAATCAATTTCGCCGACCAGAACGCCGACTTGTACGGACGCAGTCGGGGGATTCGCTATCTCTACACTGTGGAATCGTCGGACGACGGGAAAACATGGAAAACTCTCTTCGATCGCCTGCATGATACCTTGCGCGACAACTTGCGCGACGCTCCTCACGAATACATCCAGCTCAAGACGCCCGCGAAAACTCGTTATCTGCGAATAAACAACATCGCCGTTCCGTCGGGACGCTTTTCGCTGCACGATTTCCGCGTGTTCGGCAAAAGCGGAATCGACGCTCCGCCTGCTGTCGAAGGCTTTGCCGCAGAACGCGGTTCGGATCGTCGCACCGTGCATCTTTCGTGGAACGAAGCGCAGGGCGCATCGGGCTACAACATCCGTTTCGGAACGAAAGAAGGAAAATTGTATCAGAATTATATGGTTTACAGCAAAACCGAATTGTCCGTCAACGTGCTGAACGTCGATCAGCCTTATTTCTTCTCCATCGACTCGTTCAACGAAGGCGGCATCTCGAAAGGAAGCGCTGTTATAAAAACATTGTGAAATTGAAAAAAAAAATAAACATAGTCACTCTGGGATGTTCCAAAAACACTGTCGATTCGGAATATCTGATAGCGCAATTGTCGGGAAACAACTTTGAAGTGCTGCACGATTCCAACGACGAATCGGCGAAAACCGTAATCATCAACACTTGCGGCTTCATCAACGACGCCCGCGCGGAATCGATAAACACGATTATGAACTTCGCCCAAGCCAAAAAAGCCGGAATAATCGACCGGCTGTTCGTATTCGGATGTCTCTCGGAGCGTTATAAACCCGAACTGAAAAAAGAAATTCCCGAAGCCGACGAGTTTTTCGGAGCAAAGAATCTGAAGGACATAGTGGAAGCTCTCGGCGGGAATTTCATGGAAAAACTTGCAGACGAACGGGTAATCACCACGCCGAGCCACTACGCCTACCTCAAAATATCGGAAGGATGCAGCCGCCGGTGCGGATTTTGCGCCATTCCCCTGATACGCGGAAAGCAAGTCTCGGTGCCCGTCGAAAAACTCGAATCCCAAGCCCGTCGGCTTGCGGAGACGGGAGTGAGGGAATTGCTTGTGATAGCTCAGGATACAACTTGTTACGGCATGGATTTGTACGGAAAGCAAAAACTTGCCGCCCTGCTGGAAAAATTGTCCGAAATAGAAGGCATAGAGTGGATAAGACTGCATTACTCCTATCCGTCGGCTTTCCCCGACGAACTGATTTCGCTGATTCGCGACAATCCGAAAATCTGCAAATATCTCGACGTTCCATTTCAACACATTAACGACGCTGTGCTTTCGAGAATGCGCCGCGGCACCACCCGCATGGAATCCTACGATTTCATAGATCGCATCCGACAGGAAATACCCGACGTCGCTTTGCGCACCACACTCATGGTGGGACACCCGGGCGAAACCCTGAAAGCGTTCAACGAATTGAAAAAGTTTGTCAATCGCGTTCGTTTCGAGCGTCTCGGCGTTTTTACCTATTCCAATGAGGAGGGAACTTACGCAGCTTTCAATTTCCCCGATAATATCAGCAAAAAGCAGAAAGCGAAACGGGCTAACGACATAATGTCCATACAAAACCGTATCTCCGCCGAACTCAATGCCGAAAAAACGGGCAAAACCATGAAAATTATAGTCGATCGCATCGAAAACGACTTCATCGTCGGACGCTCGGAATACGATTCTCCCGAAATAGACCAGGAAGTGCTTGTAGCCAAACACCCTGACTTGACTCCCAAACCGGGCGACTTCCTTTCGGTCGAAATAACCAAAGCGGACGATTATGATCTGTATGCAGCAATGAAATTATGAATTAAGAATTAGAGGCTAAAAACATGGCTGATTGTCAATACCGAAGATTCAAGCCGCGAAAATACGTTTTGATTTTTTATGAGTTTCTTGTAATTTTGCCCCGCGACGTGTTTGTCCGGCGTTCATTTTCTCCGATAGCGAGCTTGATTCGGGAGAGTCGTTCCGACGAATACGTTATTAATTCATAATGTAATTTATTTTTGAAAAATGTTTGAAATACTGTACCAGAACGATCTGGATATAAAATCGGTTGAAAAGACTTTCCCCAAAACGCTGAAACAATTGCAGGCGGGAGACTTCAAGAGTGCCGACGTTCGCAAAATGCCCGGCACAGGCTACTACCGCGCGCGGCTGGACATCCGCGACAGACTGCTGTTCAACTTTGTTTCCTATCAGGACAAGAAATACATCCTCCTGCTGGAAGTAATCAAGGAGCATAACTATGCGCGCAGCCGATTTCTGCGCGGCGCATCCATCGACGAAAATAATTTCCTGCCCGTCGAATCGCCCGAAACGGAAACGGAAAACGTTGCCGCCGGTCTGTCCTACCTGAACGCGAAAAGCAAAGCCATCCACACGCTCAACAAATTCATCTCGTTCGACGACTTCCAGCAAAACATCTTCACCGTACAGCCGCCCCTGATCATCGTCGGCTCGGCGGGCAGCGGAAAAACGGCGCTCGTGCTCGAAAAACTGAAGTCGCTGCACGGCAACGTCGCCTATATTTCGCTGTCCAAATATCTGGTAGATAACGCTGCCGCCATCTACTACTCCATGGGTTACGACAACGAACATCAGGAAACCGACTTCCTGTCGCTGAAGGATTATCTGGCGCTGTGGCGGAAACCCGAAGGGAAAGAGATTGAGTTCAAACATTTTGAACAATGGTACAGCCGCTACGCCCAATCGGTGAAGATCAACGAACCCTATCGCGTCTTCGAGGAGTTCAAAGGCGTAATCACCGGCTCGCCAGTCCACACGGCATGGCTTTCGCAGCAGGAATACATGGAACTGGGCGTGAAACAGTCCGTCTTCTCGCAGCAGGAAAAGGAACGCCTCTATCCCATTTTCCTGAAATACGCGGAATGGCTCAAGGAAACGAATTTCTACGACAGCAACATACTGTGCTACGAATATCTGGAAAAAGTGCAGCCGTGCTACGACTACATCATGGTGGACGAAGTGCAGGACATCACTAACATCCAGCTGAAATGCATACTCGCCTCGCTCAAGCGCAAATCGAACTTCATACTCACCGGCGACAGCAACCAGATAGTCCATCCGAACTTCTTTTCGTGGAGCAAGATAAAAACCTATTTTTACGGCAGCGGCGACAGCGGCGACAAACTGATAAACATCCTGCGAACCAACTACCGCAATAGTCTCAAGGTTGTAGAACTGAGCAACAATCTGCTGAAAATAAAAAACGCGCGCTTCGGCTCCATCGACCGCGAAAGCAATTATCTGGTCGATACCGTGAGCATAGAACAGGGCGAAGCGCTCCTGTATGCCGACGACGAAAAAAAGAAAAAGGAACTGAACCGACGAACGCAAAACAGCACGAAATACGCCGTCATCGTACCCGACAACACGCACAAGGCGAAAGCAGCGAAGTTCTTCAAAACCCCGCTTGTATTCAGCGTTCAGGAAGCAAAGGGACTGGAGTATGAAAACGTGATCCTGACCGACTTCGTGTCGAGCCACGAAGCCGAGTTCAGAGAAATAATCGCCGGCGTCACCACCGACGACCTGAAACAGGAGGAATTGCGATACAACCGCGCCGGCGACAAACACGACAAGGACGCCGAAATCTATAAATTCTACATCAACTCGTTCTACGTGGCGATTACCCGCGCCATCAGAAACATCTACATCTTCGAGCGGCAATTCGAGCATCCAGCGCTGAAACTGTTGCGGATGCAGGAAACGAAATCCGGAATACAGGTCGGCGAAGTGAAATCCACCCGCGAAGAATGGCTCGACGAAGCCCGACGGCTGGAAGAACAGGGAAAACACGAACAGGCGGAACAAATCCGCGCAAAATATCTCGGCTACGACTATATTTCGCCCGAAGAACTGGAAATCATCAAAACCAAAGCGCTCGACCCCGACAAAAAGGAGGCGGAAGTAAAGCGGGAACGGAAACAGCTGTTCCAATACGCCGTCAATCACCGCAATTACGAATGGATCGATGCGCTCGCCAAACTTCAGCTCCAGCGGGCAATTCTCTACATGAAGGAACTTCGCGCCGACCGCAAGGAGTACGAAAAGCACTTGCGTCTGGGAAACAAGCTGAAAGTCGTTTCGTTCATCACGAAATACGGCGTGGACTTCACTCTCGACGACGACGTCACCGGATTGATGAAAGCGCTCTTACACGGTCAGTCCGAACTGGTCGACGAATTTCTGCAAAAAGGAGCCTCGCCCCTCTACACCGATCCCCGAAAACGCTTCGCGCTGGATTATCTGATCTCCACATTCCTGAAAAACAAACAGCAAAAACAGACGCAGGCGCAGCAGAGCGCCGACAAACTCATGAAAAACTTCTGGCACAAACTTATGCCCCAATCCATCGTTTACGAATATACCAACCGGCAGTTCCGAATCGGCTCGCACAGCATGCTGTTTTTCCTCATAATCCTGCTGCGCAACACCGCCGATTCCCAAACGAGAAGAGCCACAGAAGAAGCGCATCCCGAAAAAGGCGACCACGGCGTTTTCAATATGGACGACCTTGAACGCTTTGCAGCGCTGATGCCCGACGATGTTATGCCGCCTTACCGCAAAAAACGAACATATATCAACGCCATCATGGCGCTGAACGAAGTAAGCAAAGATTCGCCCTACTGCAAAGCCGCCTTCCGCCGCGTCGGACACGGACTGTATATACTGAACCCCGCGCTGGAGTTCTGAACTTATAAAGGATGTCGTTCGGATTTTTAGCACACAGATGACGCAGATGACGCAGATTTCAATTACGAATTACGAATTACGAATTACGACCGGCTTCGGCTGTATGTCCGCAGTCGGGACGTAATTCGTAATTCGTAATTGAAATCTGTGTCATCTGTGTGCTAAAAACCCGAACTGCATCCCTTATAAGTTATTTCTAACACATCCCTTAATTGTTAATGCCTGTCGGCTCAGTGTCTCCGTCTCACTCCGCCCGTCCGGAAGGCACTAAGGGATGTGTTAGAAATAACGGTAATGGCGTGAATCCG
>JAITHX010000050.1 GCA_031279735.1 Prevotellaceae bacterium | reverse complement strand
TATGGATGTTGTGACATTTGTTTTCCTCTCGGTTCAGGAACTCTGAAGAATATGAAAATGCATGATTTTTCCGAAAAGTGTGACATTTGTTTTCCTCACAGGTCAGGAACTCTGAAATTATGAATTGCCCTGCGGAAATCAAGAATTACGACTCAATTACGAATTACGAATTACGACCGGCTTCGGACATACAGCCGAGACAAGTCGTAATTCGTAATTCGTAATTCGTAATTGATACAGCCGAAGCCGGTCGTAATTCGTAATTCGTAATTCGTAATTGAAAGGCGACCTTGCGCAAAGGACGCGAAGCCTCTGCGCCCCTTGCGGAGCCTCTGCGTCCTCTGCGGTGAAAAAACACCGCAACGCGGTGAAAAAACACGCAACCTTTTTCCACACAATTCCCAGTAGAACCAAATTAATTAATTTTCGTGATTGGAAATAATATATTACTTTTGCGACGTTAATAAAAAAAATTATTTAGTTATGGTAAGAAAATTCATGGCGGCATTTTTAACTCTACTGTACCTTTCGGCTACGGTGGGGGTTGCTGTGCATGAATGTGGGTGCGGAAACTCGGGCAAAATCGAATTGTTTGTCGCTGAAAGCACTTGTACTTGTCATCATCAGGATTCGGCGGAGTGTTGCGATTCACATGATTCACACGATTCACACGATTCACATGACGAACGCGATCATGATGCCGGCGGCGACTGCGAAGGCTGTCATTGTTCGACAGTTTACAAGTCGGCGGATTTGGACGAAATGCCTCCGGCAACGGAATCGCTTTCGTTTAAAACCGTTGCCGTAGCCACTGTTCCTGTCGTCGCCGATTTGTCGGAACTGCGTGCGCCCTGCCTTGCCGTTAAAAACACTCATTCTCCCCCGCGGGTCTCGCCCGTACCTCTCGTTTATCGTCATTGTCAATTGAGATTGTGATTAGTTGACGGACGCATCCGGATGCCTCCGGACGCTCCGAACGTTTTTCAGCAGTATAAAGTCGCGTGATTTTATACCTTTATTTATTTACACGATTATATTCACAGTTAAAAATTGATACAAATGAACACTATAAAATTGAACTATATATGTCTGATATTGATGCTCGCGCCCGTTGCGGCAATACAGGCGCAAAACATAACGGGACATGTCTATGAAATAGACAAATCGGGCAAAAAGACGCCGCTTGAAGGCGCAACCGTATATCTTTCCAAACTGAAAAAGGGAACGACTACCGACGCCGAAGGTCGTTACAGCGTTGCGGCTCCCGCAGGCGCGGATTTGCTGATTGCCTCTCTGATAGGCATGAGCAGCGACAGCTTGCAGGTGCAGGGCGAAGGAACTGCCGACTTTACGCTTGTCGAAGAGGGCGAAACGCTGGAGGAAACCGTCATTGTCGCCCGTCGTCTCGGCACGTACTTTTCGAGACTGACGCCGGCGAAAGTGGAGGTCATTTCCAAAACCGGACTGATGAAACTCGCCTGCTGCAATCTCGGCGAAAGCTTCGAAAACAGCGCGTCGGTCACTGTGGGATTCACCGATGCGGTTTCGGGCGCAAAGCAGATTCAACTGCTCGGACTGTCGGGCGTTTACAGTCAGATGCTCGCCGAAAATATCCCCTCGATGCGCGGACTTGCTTCCACCTACGGCTGGAACTACACTCCCGGTTCGTGGATGGAAGGGATTCAAATCTCCAAGGGCGCTTCGTCGGTCACGGGAGGCTACGAGTCCATCACCGGACAGATCAATCTCGACTTCCGCAAACCCAATCAGACCGATCCGCTGTTTCTTAATCTCTATGCCGATGTTTCGGGACGCTACGAGGGAAACCTCAGCCTTGCGACGAAAGTTGTTCCCGACCGACTGTGGGCAGGACTGATGGCGCATGTTTCCGCCGAAACGCCGGAACACGACGTCAACGGCGACGGGTTTATGGACACTCCCAAATCGAAGCTCCTGAACCTCTACAACAGATGGTACTACGAGAATCCCGACAAAGGCGTCGAATCAAAAACGGGATTCAAGTTTCTGAGCGAAATAAGAAAGGGCGGACAACTCTCGTCCGTCGCCGACCGCTACGAAACCAATATCGAAAACCTGAACTTCAACGTTTACAACAAAACGGGATTCGCTTTCGGCAAGGAGGGGCAGAGCATAGGCATTATCAACAGCTTCACGCGACACATCCAGAGTTCGGCGTTCGGAGCGAAACGCTTTGCCGGAACGCAGAGTTCGTCGTACACCAACGTCATGCTTTCGTCGTATATCAACAACACTTCGCATCAGTACACTGCGGGACTGAGCTTTCAATACGACGGCTACAATACGAAATACAGCGACAAGCTGCCGATAAACACGCCTTCCGACATCGAACTCGACAGGGAGGAACTCGTGCCGGGCGCCTTTCTGCAATACACCTACTCGCGTCTCGACAGGCTAATCCTCATAGCCGGAATAAGAAGCGACTACAACAGCCGTTTCGGATGGCTGCTCACGCCGAGAGCAAACCTCAAGTACAATTTCAGCGACAACATCGTCTTCCGCGCCTCGGCCGGAAAAGGCTACCGCTCGCCGAACGCAATAGCCGAAAACATAGGGCTGATGGCTTCGTCGCGCGAGTTTGACGCGGCGGCAATAAACGGTCTCGACATCGAAAGCGCGTGGAACTACGGAAGCAATCTGACGTTCTATATCCCTACATGGGCTGAGGAAAATCTCGTGCTGAGCCTCGACTATTTCCGCACCGATTTCCAAAACCAGACTGTCGCGGACATAGAGCGAAACCGCGACAGGGTGTTCTTCTACAATCTCAACGGACGCTCGTATGCCAACGCATGGCAGGCCGACATGACTTTCGAGCCTTTCGCCGGCTGGGAAATATTCGCCGCGTATCGCTACAACGACACGAAAATGACTGTCGGCGACGGAAACGTTTCCATGCTTGTCGAAAAACCGCTGATCTCGCGCTACCGGGGACTGATAAACGTATCCTACGCCACTCCGCTCCGCAAATGGGTGTTCGACCTTACCGCTCAGTTCAACGGACCGTCGCGACTGCCGAGCATGACAGGTTATTCCAGCGAAGTCAACACCTCTCCCGCCTTCCCTGTCTATTTTGCGCAGGCAACGAAAAACACCAAGTATTTCGACGCTTATATAGGCGTGGAAAACATTATGGACTATCGACAGAAGAACCCGATAAACCTTGCCGACCGTCCTTTCGACAGAGGCTTCGATTCCTCGCTCGTCTGGGGACCGCTGATGGGACGTCGGATTTATGCCGGAATACGGCTGAGATTAATGTGAGTATAAATTTTAAACATTTGATACAATGAGAAAGTTAAAGTTAGTATTGGCGATGAGCATAATCTTCGCCGCATGTGCCGCACTGAGCGCACAGGATCACCACAACCCCGCCGACTGCAAGAACAAAAGCGGCAAGGCGGAGGCTAAGAAAGTCGATTCGCCCGAAAAGGCGAGTAAAACCGCCAAAACGAAGGCGGTTACTTTCAGCGTAAACATGCACTGCGGTGCATGCAAGCAAAAAGTCGAAAAGAATATCGCATGGGAAAAAGGGGTAAAGGACATGAAGGTCGATTTGGACGCCAAGACGGTAAAAATCACCTACGACCCCAATAAAACTTCGGAGGAAAGCCTGAAAAAGGCTATCGAAAAATTAGACTTCACTTGCGATGTGAAAAGCTGAAAGCTGAAAGCTGAAAAAATGCCCGCCGGAAGAAAATCCGGCGGGCTTATGCGTTAGAAATCATTGTTCAGCTGTTGATTGATGAGTCTTCTCAATTCGTCCCTGTCGGGCAGATACAACTGGTACTTGGATACAAACAGCTGGCTGCTCATTCCGTATGTTGCATATTCCACCAGCAGGTCGTCTTTCTCCTTCGACAGAATGATGCCGACGGGCGGATTGTCGCCTTCATAATTTTCCTCTTTGGCAAAATAGCCGAGATACATGTTCATCTGTCCAATGTCGCCGTGTTTTACTCTGTTTATTTTAATGTCAATTAAAAAGAAACAGCGAAGAATACGGTGATAGAACACCAGATCGACGCGATAGTGCGTATTGTCTATCATTATACGGTATTGCCGTCCGACAAAAGTAAACCCTTTGCCCAATTCCAGCAGAAAGGTTTGCAGATTATCGAGCAGACCGGTTTCCAAATCGGTTTCGGAACACATATAAGGTTCGGGTATCTTCAAAAATTCAAATACGTAAACGTCTTTTACCGCGTCGGCCGGCGATTCGATTATTTGTCCCTGCTGCGCCAGCTGCAATATTTTTTCCTTGTTCTTCGATAAGGCAAAGCGCATGAATAAGCCGGAGTCCAATTGCCGTTTGAGTTCGGCGACGCTCCAGTTTTCCAGCATGGTTTGCTGCTGATAAAAACTGCGTTCCAGTTCGTCGCTCACTTTCAGCAGTTCCACCCAGTGCGACCAGCTCAATTTGTGCGACGGCGTCGCACAAATTGGATATGTAAGGTAAAATTGCCTCATTCTTTGCAGATTGCTCCTACTGAATCCTTTTCCGTGCAGCAAACTGAGGTCTTTCGACAGCTTGTCGAGTAGCGCCTTGCCGTATTCAGCCTTTTTATTGCCGTTCTGCTCGTATTCTACAATATGCTGTCCTATTTTCCAGTTGGTTTGGATAATCGCTTCGTTGACGGAACGAGCAGCCTGCGCCTGTCCTTCAGCGTACCTGCGCGAAATACGTTCAATCAGTTCCCGATACGGCTGCGAGACTTCCTCTTCCCGCAGTCCGGTGTTAGCAATGTCCGTGTCGTTTCGTTTCATGTGGTTGAAATATTTACTTATATATGTATAAAATCATTCATTTTCAATTGTATTATTGTCTAACAACAGTGTTCTTATCCATACGGGTGCCAGTAGCAAATCGTGTTGTAAATGCTTTGGATTTTCGTTTTGCAGTATTCGTTTGATGTGTTTTATCTCTTCATCGGTGACGTTTCCTTTGCCCAGCGTGCGTAGCGCCTGTATTGCCAGCATGCTTATTTCGCCTGTAAAGGCAAGGTTTCGAGCGCTTGTTTTCTTGAATTTGATGGTTCGCTTGCCTATTGAAATCCCGCGCGCCGAAGTGTCGGTATAATAAACCACGTTCATAGGCACTTGAGTTGTCAGTCCCAATTTGTACAGGGCATAGCTGCCGGTGGGAACTATACGTGCCTTGTCGCGTTTGGCAATGGCGACGGCAATGGTGTCGGTATCCGGAAAAACCTTTCCCGTATATTCGCTTTCAGCCGGCAGCACATATATGCCATGTGCAATGCGACACAATTTTTCCTGTTGTACCAGCCGTTCCAATGCCTTGTTGACCGCTTTGACGTTCCCGAACTTTGCAAACGTATCTACAAAAAACAGTCTTCCGCGATCCGCTCGTTTTATCTTTCTAATTATTCTCGTTTCAATACTTTCAATCATACGTTTCAATATTAATCCTGTCGCAAAAGTAGTAAAAATTTGCGACAGGACTATATGCTCCGGCGCTATTGT
>JAITHX010000007.1 GCA_031279735.1 Prevotellaceae bacterium | reverse complement strand
ATGATGAACCCTCCCGCAAAAGGCTCCAACTCGCAGGTGGAATACGCCATGAGCGGACTTTCGCATTACGTTACATCCGAAGGTTTGGAAGATAAAAGATTAACCGTTTCCAATGCTTACGTCAAAGCTCTGGATATTGTAACCGACACTGAAATAAAAAATTTCATCATCCGTCAACTCGAAATAGCCGGAAAGGATGAGGCAGTCGCGAAACTTGCCGCTTTGCTGAAAGATAAACCGCTTATCGGTTCAGCTGCATCTGCTCTGGCTGCAATCAATTCCGTCGCCTCAAAAAAAGTTTTACTCGACGCCTTAAACGCCTCCCCGAATGATGTTTCGGGAAACGTTATTCTGGCGCTTGCCGAATCTCAAGTGAGCGAAGCGGAAAACACTTTGAAAAACATCTTGCCGGCAAGTTCCGGCGACAGAAGAAAGGTGATACTGTATGCTTTAAGTCAGACGGGAACAAAAGCCTCCCTGCCCGCACTTGCCGCCGCCGCCGAAAAGGACAATTATACGATGCAAAAGGATGGCGCAAACGAAGCATATATTGCTCTTATCAAGCGAGTACTTGCGCAGGGCGATACGAAGGAAGCGGAAAAAGCCGCCGGAGACTTGATGAAAAAAGCCGGAAAAGCCGCTCAGATACAGACACGCGCGGCAGCCTTGCAGATACTGATGGCGGCAAAACCTGCCGACGCGCCGAAACTGCTGCAAAACGCACTGAAAGACAACAACCTCAATTATCGTTACGCTGCCCTGACGTATGCTTCCGATTATGCCGACAGCAAAATGTACATCGAGTTAATAAAATCGCTTAAACAGGTAAAACCCGAAGTACAGACGGACATACTTAACTGGCTGGGACAGGAATGTGATATTCCGACTAAACGCGACGCAATAAAGCCGCAGATAACCGATGTTGCCATCGAATTTCTGGCAAACGCCAATCCTGAAATAAACAAATCTGCTGCCGTGCTGCTTGCCAAAACTGCCGACGGAAGAGCCATCACCACGCTTGCCGGACTTTTGAACAGCGCCGACGCCAAAACAGTTGAAACGGCAAAGAACGCCTTGTCGTCAACGAAAGGCGATATTGCCGCTGCCGTCGCGCCGGTAGCAGCAAGCGCAAGTGATGCCGGTAAAATTGCAATCCTGCAATTGCTTGCCGAACGCAAATCGACGGCAAACGCGACTCTCGTGTTTGAGCAGTTAAATTCAAACGCGCCGGACGTGAAAAAGGCAGCATTCTCTGCACTTAAAGATGTGGTTTCTACCGGCGATTTGAACAAACTGTATTCGCTTCTCGAATCGGTCGCCGCCGAAAATGCTGTGCCCGTGCAGCAGGCAATTGCCGTAGCGATACGCTCATATCCCGTAGAAAAACAGTATGAAACCGTTATGACTCGCATGAATCAGACGGACAAAAGCAAACAATACCTCTATTATCCCGTACTTGCCGCCACAGGCGATGAAAAAGCATTGAATATAATTGTCGAACGTTTCAACAGCGAAACCGGAACAGCAAAAGACGCTGCATTTCAAGCGCTACTGGGATGGAAAGACATAAATGCCGCCTCCGAATTGCTGGCTGTTTGCAGAAAAACATCCGATAACACATACTTTAATCGCGCCCTCGACCGATACATTCAACTTGTTTCCAGCCCGAAACTCACGGGCGAGAACAGAAGGCTTTTTCTGAACAATGCTTTGGAAATTGCCCGTACCGATGCGCAAAAGAATGAAATTCTCAAACACTTAGCAAATACCGGTTCGTTTTTGGGCATGTTGAGCGCGGGAAAATATCTCGACAGCAAACCGACGCAACAGGCGGCAGCGCAAGCCGTCATGAAAATCGCTCTCGATAACAGGGAATACACGGGCAAAAACGTTGAAACTCTGCTGAACAGGGTAATGGAAGTTCTTGACAATCCCGACGCCGATTATCAGCGTCAGGCGATACGCAAGCATCTGAGCGAGATGCCAAAGGAGGAAGGATTCGTATCCATTTTCAACGGTAAAGACCTGACGGGCTGGAAAGGACTTGTGAAAAATCCTCTTCTGCGTGCCGCAATGAAACCCGCCGAACTTGCAAAGGCTCAGGTAAAAGCCGACGAACAAATGCATCAGGACTGGAAAGTGGAAAACGGACTTTTGGTATTCGACGGCAAAGGATATGACAATATCTGTACAACAAAGCAATACGGCGACTTTGAAATGTATATCGACTGGAATCTCGACCCCGCAGGTCCCGAAGCCGACGCCGGAATTTATCTGCGCGGCTCGCCGCAAGTGCAAATATGGGATATTGCGCGTGTAAACGTCGGAGCACAAGTCGGCTCGGGAGGATTGTACAACAATCAGAAAAACCCGAAGAACCCGTTGAAACTCGCCGACAATAAACTCGGCGAATGGAACACATTTTACATTAAAATGCTCGGCGACCGCGTAACCGTAAAACTGAACGGAGAACTTGTTGTCGATGACGTTATCCTCGAAAATTACTGGGATAGAAAACAGCCGATATTCCCCATTGAACAAATTGAATTGCAGGCTCACGGCAGCAAGGTGTATTATCGCAACATTTATGTCAAGGAACTTGAACGTCCCCAGCCCTTTGAACTTTCGGAGGAAGAGAAAAAGGAGGGTTTCAGGATACTGTTCGACGGCACAAATATGCACCAATGGACAGGAAACACAGTTGATTACCGCATGGAAGACGGATGCATATCCTTGCACATTGACCACAAAAGCGGAAACGGCGGAAATCTTTACACCAAAGATGAATTTGCAAACTTCGTCTATCGTTTTGAATTTCAATTAACGCCTGCCGCAAATAACGGTGTTGGAATCCGCACTCCGATGGAAGGCGACGCAGCATACGTCGGCATGGAAATTCAGGTTCTCGACCACGATCATCCTTCGTACAAGAATATTACACCGCTTCAGGTACATGGCTCGGTATATGGCATAATCGGCGCCAAAAGAGTAAAATTCAAACCGACAGGCGAGTGGAATTACGAAGAAATAATTGCCGACGGAAACCATATCAAAGTAACCGTCAATGGCGAAGTCATTCTGGATGGCGACATTAAGGAAGCTGTCAAAAACGGTACTCCCGACGGGCAAAAGCACCCCGGACTGTTCAACCGGAAAGGGCATATCGCTTTTCTCGGGCACGGCTCAATCGTGAAATTCAGAAATATCAGAATCAAAGAAATTAAGTAAATATATATTATGAATAAAAAATATACCGTAATGTCGCCCGAAGAAGCGGCAAGTCATATTAACAATGACAATAACGTAGGATTCAGCGGATTTACCGCCGCCGGCTGTCCGAAAGCAGTTCCGGCAGCCTTGGCAAAACGAGCTGAAGCCGAACATGCAGCCGGAAATCCCTTTAAGATAGGCATGTTCACAGGCGCCTCCACAGGCGACAGCATCGATGGAAATCTGGCGAGAGCGCAAGCCATCAAATTCCGCACGCCGTATCAGTCGAGCAAGGACCTGCGCGAGGCAATAAACTCGTCTGAGGCGCCGTATTTCGATATGCATCTTTCGCATCTCGCACAAAACCTGCGCTATGGATTTTTGGG
>JAITHX010000252.1 GCA_031279735.1 Prevotellaceae bacterium | reverse complement strand
CGGCATTAGCGTCGGTCGAAATTCATATTGACTGTTATTCCTTCTTCGGCCGACTTTTCGCAGGCGTCGATGATTCGCTGGACGGCGATGGCGTCGTCGAGCGTCGAAAGCGGTTCTCTGCCGTTGCGCAGAACGTTTTCGATGAAGCTCGAAGCCGTGTTCACGATCGATTCGGGATAGCAGAAATAAGTTTGGGAATGAGGACCGTTCGGCGCGTTGACAACCCAGTCGCGATAGCTGTATTTCGCGCTGCCTTTGGTTCCTATCACCTTAATCATGCAAGTCCACGGTTCGCCTGCGTGGTCGTCGCCGGCGAAGCTTGCGCTGAGATGACTCAGGGCGTTGTTTTGCATCTTCATAACAGCCATCGCTACATTCTCCTGCTTGGCGAAAGTGGCGTCGATGTTGCTTTTCATGCAGGAAACCGCGGCGGGCAAGCCTGCCAGATAAATCATCGTGTAAGCGTGGTGGGTCATAATCTGATGAATCACGCCGGGGTATTTCACGCGGTTGTCTTCGGGATGAAAGATGTTGTACATCATGTGGAACTGAGTGATTGCGCCCAATGCGCCGCTCTGGATCATTTCGCGTATCCGTTCCACTCCGGGTTCGTGTATGTAGTTGTGGACGGGCATCAGCTTCACCTTTGTACGCTCGATGACTTTTTTGAGATTCAGCAGTTCCTCCAGCGTTTCGGCAACCGGTTTTTCCATCAGAATGTGCTTGCCTGCCTCCGCCGCCGCAACAGCGTAGCGGAAATGGGTTTCCACGTTCGTGAGTATGAAAACCGCCTCTATTTTCGGATCGACAAGCAGCTCTTCCGCAGTTTCGTATGCGCGGCAGCCGTATTCCGCTGCTTTCGCTTTGGCTCTCGAAGCGGTACGGTTCCATAGACCTCTCAATTCCGCTCCGGGCAATTTCGCTATGGCTCTGGCATGGAGGTTCGCAATGTCGCCCGCGCCTATAAAGCCGATTCTTATAGTTCTTCTCATTGTATTGTGTGATTTTCGGGATGCAGTTTAGCTTTATTTGTATTATACATTCAAGTCGGTTATAGAGAGCGCGTCGGCCTGCTTGCGGAAGGCGAGCAGCGAGCGTCGCACTCCTTCGCCGATGCCGGTCAGGGGCAGATTGTCGAAAGCGCAGTCAATCGCTCTGTGGTCGAGGTCGTGGATGAACATGTTGGGTTTCGCGTCGGCGGCGATGGCAATGTCCGCGCAGTCGCCCCAGCCGAGTTTTCGCGCTTCGGCAGCCACTGCGTCCAGAAAATCTTGAACGTCGAGAGTTTGTCCCTTGATATTGAACACCCCGTAGCCCTCGAAGTCGCGCATGGCGCAGGCGGCAAAATGTTCGCCCACGTCCTCGACAAAGTGATAGTTCTCCCGTCCGCGATAGGGCATCTCGAAGCGAATCTTTCTGTTGTGCGCTGCGCCGAGAGCCGTTGCCTTAATAGCGGTTGTGGGAGCCGAGGTCAAGCCCTTGTCGCGTCCTTGTCCGTAGGTGGTGTTCAGGCGCAGACAGACTGCCGGCACACCCGTGCGTTCGTGCATGAATCGCGTCAGATGTTCTCCTGCCAGCTTCCACGTTCCGTAGTGATTCGGCGGTTCTGGCCGAACGGTTTCCGGCACTGTCGCTTCCGTGTATGCGGCGCGTTTTCCGTAAACCGCGCCGGAACTTGCAAAAACGAAACGTTTGAGATTCGGCAGTTGTTCGGCGGCATCCAGCAACGCTATCGTTCCGCCCACGTTGACTTCCATTCCGCGCAGTCGGTTGGCGGCGCAGTCGGGGCTTTGCAGTCCGCCGAGGTGGATGATGCGCGACGGATTGACGCGCCGCACGGTTTCAAACACCGCGTCGCAGTCGGAAAGGTCGAGCGTTGCGAACTCGATTCTCGGATCGAGATTGTTGTCTTTTGCGCCTTTTGTGCCTATTTCGTCTGTCCACAGTTTGAGCGTCCGCGCATTGTCGGAGCGGGAAGCGATAACTATCCGTTCAGCGTCGCTGTTCTGCAACAGTTTGCATACGGTAATCGAGCCTATGCAGCCCGTTCCTCCGGTTATCAGTATTGTTGACATGCCGTTATATCAGTCCATTTTGATTACTGCCTTGACGTTGCGCGCTCTGATGGAATCGCGGAAGGCTTGTTCGATGTGCGAGAATCCGTAGATGTCCATGTAGTGCTTTGCCGGAAACACGTTGCGTCGCAGCAGCTCCATGGCGACGAGGAAATTGTCCTTGCTGGAACCCATGACGCCTTTCAGGTTAAGCGACTGACGGGTGATGTGGGTCACATCCAGCTCCGCCGCGTGCGGATATGTGGCGATAATGCACACGTCGTGTTCGGGTTTCACGGCGTAGATCGCTTCGGCGAGCGCCTGCGGGATGCCGGAACACTCTATCAGCAAATCGACCTTGCCTTTCTCTCCGAACGTTGCGCCGGTGCTGCTGCGCACGCCTTTCGAGAGTTGCGCGAGCAGCGGCTTGGTCTCCGAGACGACGATTGCGGCAAATCCCCGTTCCTTAGCGGCTTTGAGACGAAAGCCCTTGTCCAGGTCTATGCCCGTTATGGCTACTTCGGCGCCCGAAGCTCTTGCGAGTTCCGCCGCCATCAGTCCCATGATTCCGCAGCCGGTGACCAGCACGTTCATCCCCGGCTTAATCGAGCATTTGCTGTAAACCGCATTGACAGCCACCGACAGCGGTTCGACTATCGCGCCGAACCACGGTTCCAGTCCTTTGGCGAGAGGCAGTGCGCGGTCGGCTTCGAGCGTCATCATCTGTCCGAAAGCTCCGTCGCGGTGATAGCCCAGAATAGTCTTGTCGGGACACAGATTCCACTTTCCCGCGCGACAGCCCGGACAATCGTCCTTCCGGCATCCGAGTTGCGCCACGGGGACGAAACGGTCGCCCGGCTTGAGATTTCCGCGATAATCGGGATGAAGTTTCACGACTTCGGCACAAGTTTCGTGGCCGATGATTCGCGGGCGCTGAATCCAGTCGAAATTCGGTTTGCCCATACATGCGCTCACATCCGAGCCGCAGATTGAAGTGTAAAGAGTTCGGGCGAGAATTTCGCCTTCGCCCGGTTCCGGAGTATCGCGCTCCACGATGGAAGCATTTCGTTCGACGGCAATCGATGCGCCCGGATTGAATCGTTCCGTTCCGTTCAGGCAGAAGCCCTTGAATTTATCGTTCATAAATTAATCAGTTTCAGCAAATACTGTCCGTATTGGTTTTTCTTCATCGGTTCGGCGAGCGCCGTCAGCTTCTCGGCGGTTATCCAGCCTTGGCGGTAGGCTATTTCTTCGGGACAGGCGATTTTCAGTCCCTGACGCTTTTCGATGACTTCGACGAAAGTGCTTGCTTCGGAAAGCGAATCGTGGGTGCCGGTGTCGAGCCACGCGAAACCGCGACCCAGCAGCTGCACTTTGAGGTTTTGGGTCTTGAGGAACTCCTGATTTACGGTTGTTATTTCGAGTTCGCCACGTGCGGAGGGTTTGATGCGCCGTGCAACCGCAACCACTTCGTTGGGATAGAAATAAAGTCCCACGACGGCGTAGTTGGATTTCGGCTCGCGGGGCTTTTCCTCGATGCTCAACACGTTGCCTTCCGCGTCGAACTCCGCCACTCCGTAGCGTTCCGGGTCGTTGACATAATAGCCAAACACCGTAGCCTTAGCATCGCGTTCAGCCGCCTCGACCGCGCTTTTCAGCATGGCGGTAAAGCTCTGTCCGTAGAAAATATTGTCGCCGAGTACCAGACAAGCCGAATCCGCGCCAATAAACTCCGCTCCAATAAGGAACGCCTGAGCCAGACCGTCGGGCGAAGGCTGTTCGGCATATTCGAAGCGGACGCCAAAATCTTCGCCGCCGCCCAGCAGTCGCTGGACGCAGGGGAGGTCGTGAGGCGTCGAAATAATCAGTATTTCCCTGATTCCGGCAAGCATCAGCACCGAAACCGGATAGTAGATCATCGGTTTGTCGTAAATCGGCAAAATCTGTTTCGATATTCCCTTTGTTATCGGATACAATCTTGTGCCGGAACCGCCGGCAAGCACTATACCTTTCATCGTTTTCAAAAAAATTTGCGCAAAGATAATTATTTTTTTGGTTCTACTGGGAATTGTGTGGAAAAAGTTTGCGTGTTTTTTCACCGCGTTGCGGTGTTTTTGTAACGCAAAGTAAGTGTTACGAGATAAATTGACGGTTTTTTCACCGCATAGCGGTGTTTTTTTA
>JAITHX010000188.1 GCA_031279735.1 Prevotellaceae bacterium | reverse complement strand
AGTCGGAAGGGCGAACAATACAAAGCGAATCACATTGGAACACCGCTGATTGCAAAACCGGAAATCTTAATCCGAAATATCCGGATCATGCCGAAAAACATGTACGCCTCAAGAGAATTTTTCCACCAAACCGATGTTTCCCGAAAATATAACCCTCAAAATTCTTCTTCGGACACGTTAATTTCAGAGTTGCCGACCTGTAAAATCCATCTGCATGACAGGAAAAAAGTCAATATTTCTATGGAAAGCGTGCCATTTGTTTTCCTATCGGGTCGGGAACTCTGAAGTTATTTACTTCGACATCCCCGCATTGCTTTTCGATTCTCTCCGATATTCTACAATATCTTCGGCAACCATTAGGATTTCATTTTCGCGTTCCTCATAAATTTTCACACTCATTTTCTTTGGAAGCTGCGCGAGCAAATCCGCCTCGATTCTGTCGATCAACGGTGTAATATCGTGCTTATGTCGCAGTTCACATTCCCAGACAACAATAACATTCCAGCCCGCAGCCGTAAGTTTTTCGACAATTGCTTTGTCCCTTTCAGCGTTTGAAGCGATTTTATCGACCCAATATTTCGTATTTGTTTTTGGCGTGGAAGCGTATTTGCAACCCTCGTGACTGTGCCAGAAACAGCCGTGCAGGAAAATTGCCGTTTTATATTTCGACAGAACAATATCGGGCTTTCCGGGCAGTTTAGCGTCGTTTGCGCGATATCGGAAGCCGCGCGCAAAAAGGGCTTTGCGCAATGTCAGTTCAGGTTTGGTATCCTTCGACCGAACTTTTGACATACATTCCGACCGTTTTTCTTTACTCCAGATATCCATACTGAAACAAGTATGCTTTGTTCACTATGCTATAATAATTATACGGCAGCCATACCATTGTACAACTACCGTATAATCACCGTATAACCATAGTGCAACTATTGTGCGTCCATAGTATATGCCGTATAACCCGTTTAGACTCCGAGACCGAAAAAGAAGTACACCGGAATAGATACAAAGCCCAAAGTTATTGCGAGGGCGTATATTTTCGCGGCGCACTGCAAACGGGGAATCCAGTTGGAATTGCTGGTACCCAGTGTCTGGAAGGCGCTCCAGAATCCGTGCGAGATGTGAAAATACAGGGCTACGACCCATACTATGTACATCAGGCAATGATACCATTTGTCGAATAAAGCCGCCAGCAGATCGTAAGCGTTGGCGCCTTCATGTCCAAGAAAGTGTTGCAGCTGCATTTTCGCCCAGAACTGCGAAAGGTGCAAACCGAGAAATCCGATAACTATCAGCCCGAGAACGAACATGTTTTTCGCTCCCCAAGATGCAGCTTCGGTATTGTTGCCGGAAGCGTATCCCACGGGACGGGCATTCCGGTTTTTCAGAGTGATGATGATCGAATACAGAATATGAACGGCAAATCCCAGCGCAAGCACCGGCACCATTACCTGAATGATAATGTTTGTGTCCATAAATGTGCAAGCCGCCTCGTAGGCTTCGCGCGAAAAGAGTGCCGTAAGGTTCACTGACACGTGCACCAGAAGAAAAACCAACAGAAAAAAACCGCTAAGGCTCATCACAAGTTTTCTGCCTATCGAAGAAGAAAAAATATTACTCATAATCCAAAATTTTTCTAAGCATTTATTGTTATTAATTTATTTATATTCAATCTTGTCTAATTAAATACACGCCTGCAAAGATATGTCTTGTTTTTCAATTATGCAATAGACAATAAAATTTTTGTTACATTTGCGCCAATCAAAAAGGTTTCGATGCTTTTACGGAATGTTGTTTATGACCAAAACATCGAAGTGATAGAAGTCAGCAGTTCAAATCCTTACTAGTATGTAATACAAACAATCGCCCAAAACGTACCCGATTACGAAAAATCGTATTAATTTTGCGGGCGAAAAGCGGAAGTAGCTCAGTCGGTAGAGCATCAGCTTCCCAAGCTGAGGGTCGCGGGTTCGAACCCCGTTTTCCGCTCTGATCTGAGGTTAATTTTCGGAAACAATAACAAAAAGAAAGACGCGACATTCCTGCCGCGTCTCCCGATTTGAGCTGGTCAATATCCCTTATTTTTTAAATATCCCGTCCCGTTCCGTATCGATGATTCCGCCCGAATATGCACAAACGCCCGCGCGGGGAGAATTGACAATAGGCATTGACGAATAGTCCGCAAAATCTTCGCATACCTTCGCATGTTTTTTCGCGCATTTATCGCAGAACATAGAGTCTTCGTCATAATCGTGAACAGAGCACATCTGTGTTGCCGCTTCTTTTTTACATGTCTGGCAATAACACTCCGGCGGTTCGTTGCGCGAAAGAAGAACGATTTTCGCATCCGCTTTTATCGGATATTCGGCTATCACCGTTAACACAAGTTCGGTGGAGCTTCCGAAATCGTATTCGTATTCAAGTTTCAAATCAGGGTGAAAAATTCTGTTTACCTTGCGACTCATGGGTATATCGTCGTCTTCGTATGGCATTCTTGCGTCCGGATTGCGAAAAGCGCTCAAATGTCCGCAACATTCAAGCCAGATGTCGCGCAGAAATTTGTCAATCTTTTTCAAAGGAGTCTCGCCGTCAATCCAGAGCGACAAAAAGTGGGGCGACTTTCCCCAACGCGGATTCTGTTCGACTTTAACCAAATACGACAAGCCCGCCGCATTTTGTTTTTTGTCCAGATGAGTTTTCAGATGACGGTTGATTCCCGCTTTAGCAAAGATTTTGTCACAAAAAAGGCATTTGCCTTCGGATTTTATTTTACCTTCCATAATCTATAATCTATTCTTAATTCGTGATTTTTAATTAATTCTCGACAGCATTTCCGAAATCAGCGCTGTCATCTTAGCTTCGGCTTTTGCGCCTTCCCTCTGCACCTCTTCGTGGGTTATCGAGAATATTTTGCCCTCAACACCCAAATCTGTGACTATGGATATGCCGAACACGGGCAGACCGCTGTGACGCGCCACTATCACTTCCGGCACAGTGGACATCCCCACCGCGTCGCCGCCTATGATCCTGAAAAAACGGTACTCTGCCGGCGTTTCAAACGTCGGACCCGCAGTCGCGACATACACCCCGCGTTCGAGCGCTATCGAGCAGCTTTCGGCAACCTCGAACGCAAGTTCTATAAGCGCCGGATCGTAGGCGTGCCTCATGTCGGGGAAGCGCACTCCGAAACGTTCGTCGTTTTTTCCTATCAGCGGATTGGGGATAAGATTAATATGGTCTTCGATAACCATCAGTGTCCCGACCGAATAGGACGGATTCAGTCCTCCGCTCGCGTTCGACACGAAGAGCCGCTTCACCCCGAGTTCCTTCATTACTCTTACGGGGAAAGCAACTGTTTCCGCGTCGTAACCTTCGTAATAGTGGAAGCGTCCCTGCATTGCCGCGACGCTCCGCGAACTCAGTTTGCCAAAAATCAGGCGTCCGCTGTGACCCTCGACCGTCGAGACCGGAAAACCCGGAATATCCGAGTAGTCCAGAACTACCTTGTCGGCGATCTTTTCCACAAGTCCGCCCAGTCCTGTTCCGAGTATTATGCCCGTTTCGGGCTTCAGCGCGACGCGCGCGCTTATGAACTCAGCCGTTTGTTTTACTTTTTCGTATAACATGATCTATTATGTGTTGATTAAATGAATGAGAATCGTCGATTTCCGCCTTGACCGGAATAGTGAACACCTTGTCGGCAAAGCGTTCCGTCAAACTCCTGCCGATGTGACGACGCAGCCTGACCGCATCCTTTTCGGTGGTTATCACGAGACGCGACGCTGCCTTGCTCGCAATCAGAGCAGCGTCGCGTTCCGAAAAATCGTGATGATCTTCAAACTCCAGCCTCTCGATGTTCGCTCTCGGATAGAGCTGCTCGACCATGGAGAAAAACATGTCGGGATTCGCTATGCCCGCAACCGCCAGCAGCCGCCGCGAATCGAACTTCCGGCATTTCCCGAAGGCTGATTGTATCGCGCAGGCACGAAGCCTGCCGAAATACAGCGGCTTGCCGTATGCATCGAACAATCGGGCGTGAGCCGCGCGACTTTCCTCGTCCAGCCCGTCGGGACACTTGCTTATCACTATCAGATCGGCGCGATGAAGACTCGACGCCTTGTCGCGCAGCCTTCCGACGGGCAGCAACGAATCGAGGGGCGCCGGACGCGAGTAGCCCGAAAGAACTATGTGCAGCGAAACGGCTATTCTCCGATGCTGAAACGCATCGTCGAGCAGCACAAGCTCCAGCTTCGGATGATCCCGCAGCAGTCGTCCGGTACCGCGAACTCTGCTGCCATCGACCGCAACAACAACATCGGGGTATTTCAGCTTTATTTGCAATGGCTCGTCGCCCGCCGTCTCGTTCGTGTCGTCCGATGCCACATATCGAAATCCTCTCGTCCTCCGCCCGTAGCCCCTCGACAGCACGGCAAGACTGAATCGCTCTTTAAGCAATTCTATCAGATACTCCACGTGAGGCGTCTTGCCTGTCCCCCCCACCGTGACGTTACCGACGGAAATAAGGGGTATTCCGAAACTCCGAGATTTCAGAATACCCCTGTCGTACAAATTATTTCTCAGCCCAACCATCGCTCCGTAAACAAACGAAAAGGGCTGAAGGAGCAGACGCAACAGTGTTTTTTTCATCAGCCTCCGTTTATCTCGTTCGTGACGGCTGTTGTTCTCCCTGTCCTCTTCCCCCGCCCGATCGACTCGATGGCGCGGACGAACGCCCGCCGGAACCCGAACTGCTCGACGCCGCCGATGAATTTGACCGTCCGCCGGAATTTGTTCCGCTCGACACGCTGTTCTGTCTCGGCAGCGATTCCCGACGACCGCTCGACACGCTGTTCTGCCTCGGCAGCGATTCCCTACTGCTGCCCGAACCGCGTCCGGGCGTCGCTTGCGATTCACGACCGCCGCCCGAACCGCGACCGGGCGTCGCCTGCGATTCTCGACCGATGCCCGGACCGCGTCCGGGCGTCGTCGATTCCCGACTGCCGCCCGAATTGCGACCGGGCGTGCTCTGCGATTCCCGACTGCCGCCCGAATTGCGACCGGGCGTGGTTTGCGATTCGCGACTGCCGCCCGAATTGCGACCGGGCGTCGTCGATTCACGACCGCCGCCCGAATTGCGACCGGGCGTTGTCGATTCCCGACCGCCGCCCGAACCGCGTCCGGGCGTGGTCGATTCCCGACCGCCGCTTGAGTTCCCCGGCGAAGTTTGCGAACCTTGTTGTCCGCTCAAGTTCGAACTTCCGGGCAAGGTTTGCGCGCCCTGCCGCCCGCCGGAACCTCCGGACGAAGAGTTTGAATCCTGCCGTCCGCCGGAACCGGAACCTCGTCCGGGTGACGCCTGCGAATCCTGCCGTCCGCCGGAGCCTCGTCCGGATGACGCCTGCGAGTTTTGCCGTCCGCTCGAAGGACGCGCCTGATAGCCGTAGCTTCGCGTAAGATTCTGTCTGCCCGACGAGGACGCTATCGTTCGCGCCGGACTGCCCGAACGCACCCCCCGCCCGCTGTTGTAAACATATACATTGTTGCGCGAGCTTCGGGGCGAGCTTGAACGAATGGTGTAGTGCGGAACCGTTCTGACCTGCGCCCGCGAATGACCGTAGTAATGAGTGTGAGGCACGCAGTAGGGCGGTCGGTAAACCACCGGTCCCCACCATCCGCCGCGCGGCGAAGACCGACGAACCGGATGCCGGTAGTGAGGATAATAGCTGTGGTAGGCGCGAGGATGCGAATAGCGGAACCAGCCTGAACCATAGACAAACCCTACCGACCAGCCCGACCACGGACTGTACGAAACCCCGTAGCCCCACGTGCACGGACGAGGATAGTAGCATCGACCGCGCCACGGGCGATAGTGCCAGCCCGTGCCGTAAACCACGACCCTGCCGCACACGTACGACGAGAGATACCCCCGCGTGTATCCCACGTAAACGTAACGCGGGGTCGAGTGATACACGCGGACGTAGCGCACATTGTAAATCGGACAGGAAGGATGAATGAGTTCTATCTGCACCGGACGGGCGTCGCTCACCGCCCATGGTCCGGCGGGCGTCGAAGAATGGTACCACACCCCGTCGTCAACCGCGTAATAGCGTCCGTTTTCGAGTATCACCGTGCTTGAACCGTTGACGGCGTATTTCATGCTCGTCCCCTCGATAGCCTCGAAACGCGGAGAACCGTCGTATGCCACTTCGGTCGAAGCGGTAGTCCGATCCACTATCGCCGCCTGCGGCACCAGCGATTCCCGCACCGCGTCCTTCGCAGCCTTAGTGCCCGGAACGCTCGCCAGCAGAATGTCCTTGTCCGATCCTTCGGGTATCTTGGCAAAATCCGCCGGCAGTTCGTCGAACGCCCTGTAACGCCATTCCCCGTCGAGACGCGGCGACGAATACCAGCGCCCGGAGAGCAGCGCAAAGTAAGTTTGACTCTTGATGTCCATCACTATCTGGTCGGTCGTGTTGGTCACATACAGCATCATCGTGCCCGGAATGGCGGCAAAAGCCGGAGCACCCTCGGTTTGAATCAGCTCGGCAGGAACAGTGCTGACGATAACGTCGGGATGAAACGATTCGTTTTCCTCCGTTTCGTTCTCCTCCTCGCTGTCGGACTTGAGAGCCTCCGCCGTCTGACGAACCGGAACGGGCACGTTGCCCCGCGGCGTCCAGCCCTTGAGCGGCGATTTGGATTCGTACCACAGCGAGCCGTTGCTCAGCCAGAACATTCCGCCGTGCTTCAGAATCAGAAACGGAGAGTTGACTATCATTTCCACAGCCGCCATATCGGTGGGCTGCAGAACGGGGTCGCCGTCGATAGTCACCAGAATCGAAGGACGGGTAGCGTAGAAAATCGTCGGAGGCGCATTGTTCAGCTTTTTCGACAAATCCTGTTCGCCGCGAGTCTTGTCGAGATCGGCGAGCACATCCTCCATCTTGATAGTGACGCCCGCAAACCCTCGTTCGACAGCTGCAATCAGAGCGCTTTCCCCGCCCGCCTCGTAACCGTCGGGAAAGCGCAGATCAACCACTTTCGCGTTCAACAGAGAAATAGTCCTGCTGGTTTTGCTCGACTGCGAAGCAGCATCGACCCACGCCGAACCGAACACATTTTCCTCTCCTTCCGTGATAACAAGCGCCGCCCGAAGCGAAATCCTGTCCTTGTCGAAACTCTCGATTTCGGGTTTGAATATCTGAATGGTCATTCCGCCAAGCGAAACTGTTGCCGGCCATTGTGTTTGCGAGAAAAGCGGAAAGCTCAGCATTGCGAAGGAGAACAGAGCCGCGAACTTCCCGAACGTATTACATGTTTTTGAGATCATATCCACATTCTTTATAAATTCATGTCCAAAGGGCACAAAAAACGTGCCGAAAGTCAATTGAAAGACGAATATCGCGCTTTTGCACCGCGTTGCGGTGTTTTTTCAACGCAAAGGAATTGTCACGAAATAAATTGACGGTTTTTTCACCGCGTCGCGGTGTTTTTTCACCGCAGAGGACGCAAAGGCTTCGCAAGGGGCGCAAAGGCTTCGCGCCCTTTGCGGTAAAAAAACACCGCTATGCGGTGAAAAAACCGTCAATTTATCTCGTAACACTTACACTGAGCCGACAGGCATTAACAATTAACAATTAACAATTAACAATTAATTTGATCCACGCATCAATACGGCTTTCGGTGAGTTCGCTTTCGTTATCCTCGTCTAAGGGCAGTCCGACGAACTTGTTGTTTAGCACCGAGCCGGAGGTATCGAACGTGTAGCCTTTCGTGTCGGTGAATCCTACGACGGCGGTTTTGTCTTTAATAGTGTTGTAGATCACGCCTAATGCTCCGCAGAATGTGTCGGGGTGATACTTCGAGTTGCCGCAGCCGAACAGCGCAGTCTTCTTGCCCGACAAATCCGCCGTTGCAACTATGGAGATGAAGCTTTCCCAATCGTCCTGCAAGTCGCCGGAACCCATGGTGGAACTGCCGAGCAGCAGCAGGTCGTAGCCCGACAGGTCGGCGGCTACGGCTTTGCTCACGTCGCGAACGTCGCTCTCGCCAACGCCTAATTTCATTGCTATTCTTTCTGCCACACTCTTGGTGTTGCCGCCGGACGAGCCGTAAAATATTCCAATTTTCATCATATTGCTAAATCGTTTAATTAGGTTCAAACAAATTCGAGGGCGTTTTGTTCAGTCGGTTCGGGCGGTTTCTGTCGGTTTCTGTCGATTTCTGTCGACCGAAATCGACAGAAATCGACCAAAACTGACCGAACCGAAGCCGTCGCGGGGACACGCCGCCTCCAACTGAGAAATCAAAAACTTTTACTACATTCGCCCTGCTGTTTATTAATAGATATAGATTATGAAAGCAATTAGAAAAGAAGAAAGGTTTGACTGTCTTAAAATGAAGGAAGAAATTTCAGGGTCATCCGTGTCATCCGTGTCATCTGTGAGCTAAGTTATTTCTAATGCGGAAAATGAAATTCTATTCGGCGGTTGCGTTGTGTCTGTTATGTTGCGTTGTGTTTGTGTCGGGACTGTCGCCGGCGGGCGCTCAGTTCGCGCTGTTCAACGATACCGTTAAAACCGAACCGCTAATGAAAATAAAGGTTGATGTAGTGCATAAGGATTCCATCGACTGCGAAAATTACACATGGCGCATCCTCGCCGCGCTCGACCCTATCGCTCAGGGCACGGCGGTGCAGGACGGCGACAATATCCTCTTTATGCCGGGCGTCGGCTGCCGCAACGACACTATCGACATACGCTACGGGGTTGCCTGCGACGGCGTCGAGCTGTTCGCCGCGCTGACGGTGATAGTTTCGGAATACTGTTTGCCCGTCAACCTTATCGACCCCAGCACTTCCTGCACTTACGATGTGCCGTCGAACATCGACTTTGAAGTCGCCCTCAAATATATCGCCGACAATCAGGACTGGGCGCTCGACGGCTTCTCCATCCCTCTGGTCGGCGACCTCGACGGCGACGGCAAACCCGAAATAGTAGCGCTCGGACTTGCAAACTACGACGGCGGCGCGGGTCTTGACGCTTACGGAAGGTATATCATGATCTTCAACGGACAAACAGGCAAGCGGATTTTGCAGCACAACATCGGCGACGACATGCGACTCAGAAGTCCTCCCCGCCACAATTCCCCGTCGAGGCTCGCCATCGCCGACATGAACAGGAACGGACGCGGGGAAATCGTTGTCGCCACCACGATGGGCAACGTCATCTGCCTTGAACTCGACCGCGCATCGACCGGTGCCGACGTGCTGACCGAAAAATGGAGAAACACCTTCAAGCCCGTTCCCTCGTCGGGTCTCGGCAACGACTTTTTCAGCGCTCCTCTGCCCTACATCGCCGACATCGACGCCGACGGCATCGCGGAAGTGATAGTCTATAACAAGATATTCAACGGAGTGACCGGCACGCTGCGATGCGAACTCGAAACCCTCGCCGCTTTCGCCCAGCCCGCCAGCCAGAGCGCCGTCAAGGATATTATCGACAAGAAATACGCCTACGTCGGACGACAGCCGCTCACGCCCAACGGCGACCAGTTTACTCCCTGCATCGCCGTTGCCGACATCGACGGCGACGGAATGCTCGACATCGTTGCCGGAAGCAAGGTCTATAGAATGAAGCGCGCCGCCGGAGGAGCGCTCGCATACGACATTATAGCCGGACCGTCGAGCGTCGCGGTGAAGACCGACGCGAACTACGGCACCAGCACAAACGTGTTTCTCGCCGACGGGTTTACCTGCGTCGCCGACATCGACATGGACGGAAGTCAGGACGTTATAGTGATCAACATGGTAAAGGTGAGCGGCGACAACCACACCTACATCCTCTATGTCTGGGACCCGCTAAAGAACCCCGCAGCCTGCAAAGCCGCCATGCTGCTCTACGAGGACGGCTGGGAAGGCTATATTTCGTATCCTTTCTTCGGCGACATCAACGGAAAGCGCGACAGCAAGGACGGACTGAAGATGATGCCGGAACTGTGTTTCCTCACCGGGCGCATCTTCACCAAAGGCGGTCATTCTTCGACTCCCGTAAAGCCGCATCCGCTTTCGACCGGCACGGACAACAAGACGCATTTCACCGCCGACAGCAAAGGCTACATCTCCAATCCGGTGTTCAACAGCAATCTCAATCCGGCGTGGACCGAGGTGAGCGGCTTCGTGTTCGCGCTCACATGGCACGCCGATGCCGCTACGCCCATCGAGGAACGGCTCAAAATGTCGTGGGCGCTGGAAGTTCTCGACCGTTCGCAAATGACCGGCATCAGCATGTTCGACTTCGACGGCGACGGCGCGATGGACTTGTGCTATAAGGACGAAAATTCCGTTCGCGTAATCTCGCCGTCCAAACGGAACTACATCCCGATAAGCGTCGGCCCCGGCGCCGGAAGCCCCGTCCGCTTCCAGCAGGACAACGTCTATTCCTACACCGGCTACGAAGCCCCCGTCGTCGCCGACCTCAACATGGACGGCAGCGCCGACATCGTCACCATGAGCCGCAACGACGGAAAAAACCAGTGGCGATCGCGGGGCTACATTTTCGTATGGGAGCACAAGCCGGGCAGCGACAAGTGGGCGCCCTGTCCGCCGGTCTGGAATCAGGCGATCTACAATCCCCGTCTCGTCAACGGGGATTTGACCGTCCCGCCTTTCCCGCAGCCGTGGAACACCGTTTACGTCAACGCGAACGGCGATACCATACTGCCCTACGGCGGACAGTGGATTCAGCAGCCCGCAGTGCGCGAGGGCGAACTCTACAAGCCCGCAGGCAGTATGCCCGACGCGATGCTGACGAACATGACCGTTGCCGTTGCCGGCAGCGAAACCGTAATCAAGCTGACCGTCAAAAACGCCGGTTCCGCAAGCATAAACTCCGCCACTCCGGTGACTTTCTATCACGCGGGAGTGAGAAATTCAGGCGGATACACCCTCGACGACCCGCGAACCGTCCGCATCCAAACCGCAGAGATAGGCGAAGACATCTTCCCCAACACCACCGCGGTCAGAACTTTCAGGATTCCGCAAAAACTCAACAACACTCTGATAATAGCCCGCGTCTCCGACAACGGAAACAAAACCGTTTTCCCCGCGAAGGGATTCGACGACTGCCATCCGGCAAACAACTCCATCGACGCTTCCGACTGCATTTCGCTGCCCTACTCGATTACCCCCCTCCCTTCGACCGAGTTCTGCCCGTTCGGCGACACGGCAACAATCGTCGTCGCCTCCGGAATCCCCACCCCGCACCGGCGCGCCTACCGCTGGTATCGCAACGGACGAATCGTTGCCGGCGCCGCCGATTCCATACTGAAGATCACTCGACCGGGAGTCTATAAGTGTCACGTTTCGGAAGACATCTGCCGCTTCTTCACCCCCGAAGTCCGAATGACTAAAGGAGTCAGCGTCCTCAACCCCGACTATGTGGCGACAATGACGACGGAACCTGTCGAGTTCCGCGCACTTTCCAACGATGTGATACCGCCGGCTTGCGTCGTTGCTCCGGTGATTGTCGATGCGCCCGCCCGCGGACAGGCTCGGATGCAGCGCGATTCGATCGTCTATGTCCCCAATGCCGGATTCGCGGGCATAGATTCGATGACCTACGCTCCGTGCGCCTCCCCGCAAGCGCCGTCGGGCAAAGTGGTCGTCGCGGTGCTCAAACCCGCCGCCGCGGAATATTTCGCCTGCCCCGCCGCCCTCGCCACTCTGAAAATGATTCCGATTCAGGGCGTCGAATACTCGTGGTACGACCGGGCGACCGGAGGCTCCCCGCTAGCTTCCCGCGTCGATTCGATAGTTGTGGCGAAAACCGCCGACCCCGTGCAAAGTTTCTGGGTCGAGGCGCACATCGGGGGAAATGTCGCCTCGCGCGTCCGAATAGAACTGAAACTGTCGAGCGACTGCGGCTTGTCGCCCTCGACCTGTTCCGCTCACGGAACATTGCTGTTTCGCGAAGATTTCGGAGGCAACGGCGCGTCGGCTCACGATCCGGCGCGGCTCGCATCGTCGCACGGAACTACCGCCTGCACATACGACCCGAACCTCGCCGCGCCCGATTCCTACCGGCTGACCAAGGAAATGCCCGCCGGATTCAACGGCTGGCTGCACTACGGCGACAACACTTCGCCGGCAAACCTCGGTGCCGGCTACCTGATGGCAGTCGGCGCCTCGCCCGCCCCGACCCTCTTCTATACCGCCGTAGTCAACGATTTGTGCGCAAACATGCGACTGCATTTCTCCGTCCGCGCCGGCAACCTGCGAAACGGCAGCAAGCCCGCCGCAATTCCCGCAGACCCGATGCTGAAGTTCGTGATTCAGGACGAAATGACCGGCGCGATTCTCGCCGAATTTTTCACGGGCGCTCTCCCCGCCGAACGACAGGCGGGCGTGTGGCGACTCTACGGCTTCGAGTTCGTCGCCGCACACGCCGACATCCGGCTGTCGGTCTTCAATGCCGCCAAAACCAACAGCGCCCTTGTGCTCGACGACATAGAGCTGCGTTTCTGCGCCCCGCCCGCAACGGTGAGCCAGCCCGCAGCCGACATATCGGAAACGTGCGACAGAGGACTCGTGACTCTCGCCGGCTCATACTCCGACGACGGAACCTTCGGCGCCGGACTGGTTGGACGATGGGAGCACAACGCTACGGACGACCTCCACAATCCTCTGGCATGGATGCCCGTCGCGGGTTCGGAAGTCGCGTCGCCCGGCAATCGTATAGACGTCGTCCACAGTTTCTACGCCGATTCCGGCAGCGCGGGACACTACCGTCTCGCCGTTGCAAACGCGGCAGCAATGCCGAACGGCAAGTGCCGCGCCGTGTCGCGCATCATCCGCCTCGACATGTCGGACCGCTATGTGCCGCCCGACATACGGCTGATAGTGCGGCTGTCGCCCACACTGCGCGTGGAACTGAGCAGCTGCCTCGATTCGCTGGATTTTAACTACACGGTGGAATGGACGCCGCGCACCTACGGCGCCGCCCTCGTGCAAGGCACCGAAAGAAGCACCGGCGAAATAGACCTCTCCGCCTGGCACGCCCATTCGTTCGCAACTTTCACCTACGACATCGCCTCGACAGCCTGCGGCACACAGCGAGCAAAAGCATTCGTCAGCGCCGCCGCCGAACACGACCACACAATGGAAGTGGAAATATGCAGAACGCCCCGCCTGAACCATCGCGTCAACCTCAACCGGATAACGGGCATAGCATCCGCAACGGGACAATGGGACTGGACAAACATCGCCGGCGCGGTATTCGACGCCGCCATCACCGAAGTTGCCGCCGGACGCTACGCCGGCGCCAAGTTCTTCGACGCCGACGCCGCTTTCGCCGCCGCAACCGACCCCTCCTATATATATGCCGGCAACCCGAATAAAAAGAAGTTCGAGTTCGAATATCGGGACGGCGGGATACGACAGAGGGTTGTGCTGATAGTAGAATAATCAATTACGAATTACGAATTACGAATCAATTACGAATTACGAATTACGAATTACGACCGGCTTCGGACGTACAGCCTTTGATCAATTACGAATTACGAATTACGAATTACGGCCGGCTTCGGACGTACAGCCTTTGATCAATTACGAATTACGAATTACGAATTACGAATTACGAATTACGAATTACGGCCGGCTTCGGACGTACAGCCTTTGATCAATTACGAATTACGAATTACGAATTACGGCCGGCTTCGGACGTATCAATTACTAATTCCGAATAACGAATTTCGTCCGACTGCGGATGG
>JAITHX010000201.1 GCA_031279735.1 Prevotellaceae bacterium | reverse complement strand
TAAAAAAACACCGCAACGCGGTGAAAAACGGGAGGAAGATTTTAAGACTTGCCCCCGTATTTTGGACACCCCACTTATAATTCATAAATCTTAGTTTTCAGCTTGTTTTGTGTTGTTTTCGGGACATGATTGCGGAATGTTTTTTGGTAGTGTATATTTTTTTGTACTTTTGCCACCCGATTTACGGTATTATGAACGAGGTGCAGAATCAGGTAAAGTTGCCGCTGAGCAATTTGGAACGAAAAGCGGAGAGACGGGAAATACGGTTGAACGCCGATTTTTTTTCGTTGTTCGACAATTCGGAGATTCTCGATGCATACGCGGACGTTGTTTTGGAAGCGAAGAAAGTAGCGGAGACGATAAGCGTAGTCGTATCGTTCGAGGGGGAGATCACAGTTCCGTGCGACCGTTGTCTTGAGGCGCTCGCGGTGTCGGTGAGAGGGGAAAACGCTCTTTCGCTGAGGTTCGGGGAGGCGGAGGATTCGGACGACTGGGGAAATGAGGAAGAAGACGTGATGTATCTGAATCGTGGCGCCGGCGAAGCCGATTTGACGGTTTACGTTTACGAAAGTCTCTGTCTGGCGATGCCGATACAGAGGGTTCACGGCGACGACGCGGAGGGGAACAGTCTTTGTAATCCGGAGATGACGAAATATATTAAAGACAGTTAAATACGATATAATTATTAATTAAACAAGTAAATTAGTATAGAAAGATGGCACATCCTAAACACAGAACATCGAAACAGAGAAAGCATAAGCGCAGAACTCACCACAAAGCCGAAGTTCCCACGATAGCGGCCTGCTCCAACTGCGGAGAGGCGGCGTTGTATCACAGAATATGTCCGAACTGCGGCTACTATCGGGGTCGTCTGATAATAGACAAAACGGTCGAAAAATAGGTAACAGCTTCCAACCGAGTGAAATTTTAATTGCAATGAAGATCGGACTTGATACGATGGGAGGCGATTTCGCTCCGAAAAACGAAGTGCTGGGAGCTATCGCGGTATTGCCCGAATTGCAGAAAGGTTCCGAAATAGTTCTTTTCGGCGACGAGGAGCAGATACGAGCCGTGTGCAGGGACAACGGCGCGGATGCGGCGCAGTTTCAGATAGTGCACACTACGGAGGTTATCGACATGAACGATCATCCCGCCAAGGCGTTCCTTCATAAGCCCGATTCGAGCATGGCGGCGGGCTTCAAGGCTTTGTCGGCGGGCATGATAGACGGTTTTGCGGGTCCGGGCAACACTGGTGCGATGATGGCGGGCATAATGTACACTATCAAGCCGATTACGGGCATATTGCGTCCTTGCATTTCCTGCTGTTATCCGATAATCGACGGGAAATGGGGACTGCTTCTTGATGTGGGTCTCAACGCGGACTGCAAGCCGGAGAATCTGTATCAGAACGCCATTCTCGGTTCGCTTTACGCCAAGGGCGCGCTGAACGAGGAGAATCCCCGCGTGGCGCTTCTCAACATAGGGGAGGAGGCATCGAAGGGCAATCTGCTGACCAAAGCTGCGCACGACATGATGAGCAGGACGAAACACTTTAATTTCGTGGGCAATATCGAAAGCAACGAGATGTTCACCGGCAAGAAAGCCGACGTCATAGTTTGCGACGGCTTTGTCGGGAACATAGTGCTCAAGATGGCGGAAAGTTTCTATCGGATAGCCACCCGTCAGGGTTTGAACACGGATTTCTTCAACATGCTGGACTACGAATATCACGGCGGCACTCCGGTGCTCGGAGTAAACGCACCGGTGATAATAGGTCACGGAAGGTCGTCGCCCAAAGCCATCAAAAACATGATACTCACTACCGAAAAGACCATCGGGGCGAAGATGGTCGACAGGGTGAACAACATATTCAAGGAAGCGACTCTAAGGGATATCGAGAGCTAAAGGGAAAATAAACAGTAACAAACGCGAATGAATAACAGCCGAACAAGAGCAGTGATTACAGGAGTGGCGGGATACCTGCCGGAATATATACTTACCAACGAAGAACTCAGTCGAATGGTGGACACGTCCGACGAATGGATAATGTCGAGAGTGGGAATACGCGAAAGGCACATTCTCAAAACCGAAGGCGAAGGCACATCGGACATGGCGGCAAAAGCTGTGGAACGTCTGTTCGAGAAAACGGGAACCAAACCCGAAGAAGTTGACTTGCTGGTGTGGTGCGGCGTGACGCCCGACATGCCTTTTCCCGCAACAGCCAACATAATAGCCGACAAGACGGGCGTGAGGAACGCTTTCGGCTTCGACATAAACGCCGCCTGCTCCAGTTTTCTCTTTTCGCTGATAACGGTTGCCTCCTTTGTGGAAACGGGACGCTGCCGCAAGGTTGTGCTCGCAGGCGCGGAAAGGCTCACGATGTATGTGGATTACACCGACAGGGCTACTTGTCCGCTTTTCGGCGACGGCGCGGCGGCGGTGCTGATAGAACCGGGCGACGGGGAATACGGACTGATAGATTCCATAGCGCGAGCCGACGGAGCGGGGCGCAAGCATCTGCATCTTAAAGCTGGAGGATCGGTGATGCCGTCGAGCATAGAAACAGTCATTCGCCGTCAGCACTACATACATCAGGAAGGTCAGGCGGTGTTCAAGGCGGCGGTTTCGCGCATGGCCGACACGTCGGCGGAGCTGATGGAGCGAAACGGACTGACGTCCGAAACCGTATCGTGGCTTATTCCGCATCAGGCGAATCTGCGCATAATCGACGCCACGGGCAGTCGCATGGGCTTGCCTAAAGAAAAGGTGATGGTGAACATCGACAAATACGGAAACACTTCGTCGGCCACCATACCCCTGTGTCTCTACGATTTCGAGGATAGGCTGAAAAAGGGCGACAACATTGTGATAGCCACCTTCGGCGGAGGCTGGACATGGGGCGCGGCGTATCTGAAATGGGCATACGACGGAGTGCGGGATGTTTCCAAAGGATTGACCGGAGGATTGGATTAGAGGGAAATAAAGAGAAATAGAGATAATATAATTGATAAAGGGGGCCTCATAGTTCAAGGGATAGAATAGAAGTTTCCTAAACTTTTGATACAGGTTCGAGTCCTGTTGAGGCTGCAAAAGTGCAAAAGCACGATAATGGTACATTCAGATATGAAAATAGAACAAAACAAAGTAGTTTCGTTAAGCTACGAACTTAAATCGGACGGCGAGGTAATCGAAGTCGTCACGGGAAGCGAACCCATGAAGTTTCTGTTCGGTTCGGGCTATCTGCTCCCGAAATTCGAGGAGAACATAGCCAACATGACCGCGGGCGATAAATTCGACTTTGTCATGGCTCCTGCCGACGCTTACGGCGAAATAAACGAGGAGGCGATCCTTGAGCTGCCCAAGAGCGTTTTTGAGATCAACGGGCAGTTCGACGACGAAAACGTAGTGGTGGGCGAAAACCTTCCGATGCGCGACGAGGACGGCAACCGTCTCTACGGCACGGTCGAAAAAATCGAAAAGGATACCGTCACGATGAATTTCAATCATCCTATGGCGGGCTGCACTCTGCACTTCAGCGGCAAGATAGAGAGCGTGCGCGACGCCCTGCCCGAAGACTTTGCCGGAGGCTGCGGCTGCGACTGCGACTGCGATTGCGACGACGACTGCAACAGCGACAACAGATCGGGCTGCGGCTGCAATTGCTGCGGCTGAGGAACGGCGGTTATATGATGTTTATACGGTAGTTATACGGCGATTATGGCGATGGGTAAAAAACACAAGACAAAGATTGTGAACGATCCGGTTCACGGATTCATCCACATTTCGTCGCCGCTCATACTATCTCTGCTCGAACATCCGTACGTTCAGCGTTTGCGCAACATCAAGCAGCTCGGTCTCACATATCTTGTCTATCCGGGCGCGTGTCACAACCGGCTACAGCACGCTCTGGGAGCCACTCATCTTATGGACAAGGCTCTCGCAACGCTGAAGAACAAGGGGCACCACATTACGCCCGAAGAAACGGAAATGGCTCTGGCGGCGATTCTGCTGCACGACATAGGGCACAGTCCGTTCAGTCACACGCTGGAGTTTTCGCTCGTCGAAGGCACGAACCACGAAGCCGTTTCCAAGCTGTTCATAAGGCGTTTGAACGAGGAGTTCGGCGGCGTGCTGGATTCAGCCGTCGAGATATTCGCGAAACGATACCGCAAGCGCTTTCTCAACGAACTTGTGAGCGGTCAGCTGGACGTTGACCGGCTCGACTATCTGCGTCGCGACAGCTTCTTTTCGGGAGTGGTGGAGGGCATGGTGGGCATAGAACGCCTCATCAGTATGCTCGACATCTGCGACGAAGAACTCGTGGTCGAAGCCAAGGGCATATACTCGGTCGAGAACTTCCTCATTTCGCGACGCCTGATGTATTGGCAGGTGTATATGCACAAAACGGTGCTGTCGGCCGAAAACGTTCTTTTGCAGATACTGCGCCGCGCGAAATACCTGACGCGCAACGGCGAAAAGCTTTTCGCCTCGCCCGCGCTCCTTTATTTCCTCAACTGCGACGAGGACGGCGAGGCTATGCTTCGCGACGAGGAGTTGCCCGAACGCTTTTCGCGCCTGTGCGACGGGGATGTGGAAAGCGCCGCAACGGTGTGGACGTCTCATCCCGACAGGATACTCTCGCGCTTGTGCCGGATGCTCGCGCATCGCATACTGCCCCGCACCGAACTCGCTTCGGAACCTTTCGACGAGGAGAAAATCGAGGGGAAACGGAGGGAGGTCAAACGTCGCCTGAATCTCGACGATGAGGGCGCGGATTATTTCGTCACCTCCAAAACGGTGAGCAATACCGCCTATTCGCCCGACAAACAACATTCGATACTGATAAAGTATAACGACGGCACGCTGACGGACGTTGCCGAAGCCTCCGACATGCTGCGCGATTCGCGCCTCGACAGTGCAACCTGCAAATACATGCTCAGTTATCCCAAACATGAGGAATAGGAAAACGCTGCTTCCGTTGCTGCTGTTTGTCCTGCTCCGTTTCGACTCGTCCGCGCAGACGGGCGAAGCGCGCTCCGAAACCCTGCTGATGGAAAACAGCGGATTCGTCAACGTGCGGACTCTGGATTCGTCGATAGCAGTCAGGCTGATGTATGCCACCGACGATAATTTCACAGGCGAACGGCTCTACGGCGACCTGCGCGAAGCGTATCTCCGCAAGGATGCCGCGCTGAAGCTCGCAGCCGCGCAAAAGCATCTGAAAGCCATAGAGCCTTCGTTCCGCCTCGCGGTGCGCGACGCCGCCCGTCCGCAAAGCGCGCAGCTGAAAATGTGGGAAAAGGTGCGAAACACTCCCATGCGAAAATATGTCTCCAGTCCCGCCAGAGTAAGCATGCACACTTACGGCGTTGCTGTGGACGTGACTATTCTGGACGGAGAGGGCAACTACTTGGACATGGGGACAGAGGTTGATTCTCTCGATCCTCTGTCGGAGCCGCGCAGGGAAGCGGAGTTTCTCGCCGCCGGCAGGCTGACCCGAACGCAGACCGGCAACAGGGCATTGCTGAAAAAGGTGATGAACAAGGCGGGGTTCAGAGGAATCGCAAACGAATGGTGGCATTTCGAGGCTTGCTCCCGCGCCGAAGCGGAAAAAGGAATTAAATAAAAACACAATCGCTTATGGAAAGTTTTAGGTTTAAAGCTCTGGAAAAACTGAACGATCGCCGTTCGATCGAGTTTGCAGGCTCGGACAAGGCTATATCGAGTTATTTTGCGGAAAACGTTTTCGACCGCGCCAAGATGCGCAAGTATCTGACGCCCGAAGCCTACGACGCGGTGACCGGCGCCATGGACGAGGGCGGGCGCATCAACAGAAAATTCGCCGACCAGATAGCTTCCGGCATGAAGTCGTGGGCAATGGAACGCGGCGTGACCCACTACTCGCACTGGTTCCACCCGCTGAACGAATCGACGGCGGAAAAACACGATTCGTTCTTTGAACCCGCCAAGGCTGGCGGAGGCGGCGGCATAGAGAAGTTTCGCGGCGAGCTGCTGATTCAGCAGGAACCCGACGCTTCGGGCTTTCCGAGCGGGGGACTGCGCAATACTTTCGAAGCTCGCGGATACACGGCTTGGGATCCTTCGTCGCCCGCGTTCATCCACGACAGAACGCTGTGCATCCCCACAGTGTTCGTCTCGTTTACGGGCGATGCGCTCGACTTCAAGGCTCCTCTGCTCAAGTCGCTGGCTCTTTTGGACAAGGCGGCGACAGCCGTGGCGCAATACTTCGACAAGGAAGTAGCCCACGTCATTTCGACCGTAGGACTCGAACAGGAATATTTTCTTGTCGATGAAGCTCTCTACTGCGCCCGTCCCGACCTGATGATGACCGGACGAACCCTGATGGGACACGAGGCGGCGCGAAACCAGCAAATGGACGACCATTATTTCGGAACCATACCTTCGCGAATCGCCGCCTTCATGCACGAGTTCGAGGA
>JAITHX010000132.1 GCA_031279735.1 Prevotellaceae bacterium | reverse complement strand
CCATCTGCCGAACGCTCCCCGACTCTTCGCGCTGTTTTTGCGACAGTATCACTTTGCGATATGATTTTTATAAAGCAGTATATATTAGACGTAAAGTATTTCCCACTACCGGAGTTCTGAGTTTGCGATAACAATTTTTCTTCCCGTTGAATTTCAATGATTTCTTAATAACCACTTCTTTATGAAAAGCATATCGCAAAATGATACTGTCGCAAGAATAATCCGCTTTGGGATGTCGAATAAATAACTTATAAGGGATGCCGTTCGGATTTTTAGCACACAGATGACACAGATGACGCAGATTTACGCGGATTTGAATCCGCGTCATCCGCGTCATCCGCGTCATCTGTATGCTAAGTTATTTCTAACACAGCCCTTAATGATTAATGGTTAATGGTTAATGGTTAATGGTTAATGGTTAATGGTTAATGGTTAATGGTTAATGGTTAATGGTTAATGCCTGTCGGACAAGTGGAGTGAGACGGAGACACTGAGCCGACAGGCATTAACAATTAACAATTAACAATTAACAATTAAGAATGATCGTTTTCATATTTGTTTGCTATCTTTGCGGTCTAAAAATATTTGCCAAGTAAGATGAAATTGAGAGTTGTTCTTTTATTATCAGTTTTTTTGTCGGCGTCGGGCATCGCACTTTCGAGAAACGACAGCGTACACATCATGGAATATTTGCCCGTGAAACATTCGGACAGCAAAAAATGGATCGAACGTTATCAAAAGGATATTGATCGTTACGTTCGCGAAAACATCGAAACCGGCGAGTCCGACTGCGACGCGCTGTTTCTGGGAAGTTCCTCAATCAATATGTGGAACGACATTTACGAGGACATGGCTCCGCTGAAAGTTGTCCGACGTTCCTACGGAGGCGCCTCCATCCGCGACATGCTCTATAACTACAGCGTGATTGCGCGAGGCTTCAAGCCGAAAAATATTGTTCTTTATGTGGAAAACGACTTGTGCGGCTGTCCGGAAGAACTGCCGGAGCACGAAACGTTCGACTTGTTCCGCATCTTCACGCTGCGTATCCTTCGGGATTATCCCCGCGTTCCGTTTTTCATCGTTTCGCTCAAGCCTTCGCCCGCAAGGGAAAAGGCGAGAGAGAAACAGAAGATTGTCAATCGTCTGTTGCAGTCCTTCGCGGAGAACACGCCCGACGTTTTTTTCATCGACGTCGCCTCCGCCATGTACGACGAGCGCGGAAATCTCAGAACGGATATCTTTCTCGACGACAATCTGCATCTGAACCGGAAGGGATACGATATATGGAAATCGATTTTTAAGGCGGCTATAAAATAGTTATACGTTGTTATACGGTTGCTGCACAATGGTTCTTCGGTAGCGGAACTATCGTGCGGACATTGTATCGCACTTGTCGATTCCGGTATAATTATATACTTTTGCCGGTCGAAATGTTATGTGAAATAAATGAATGAAATTAGTAGAATACCCGTGAAACAACTTCTTAGACAGATTTTGTTTTTATGCGCTCCGACAGTTTTCATGATGTATGCTCTTGTAATTATCGCGTCGGAACATTTTACTTTGCTTGGCGACAGCGAGTATTTCGGTCTGACTATGTATTTTGCGTCGGGGATGCTTGTTTCGTGCGTGTTTCATGCATTTCGGTTCCGGTTTTTTCCTTCGTTTCTGCTGCTGCTGATTCTGTTTGCCGGCGCGGGAATGTTGCTCGACAATTTCGCGTCGGGCGAGTTCGATTCGTTCTTTCTGGTGATAAAGTTCCAGCTGTTTCGCGCGCTGTTTCTGTTCGGATGGATTTGCGGCTACGGGTTTTCGCGCACCAAGTACTTTCCCGCCCTCCTCTCGACCGTGCTTATCGTTGCCGGAATATATATGACGGCTGTGTCGGGCGAACTGTCGGCAAGCGAAATAGCTCTGAAATTCGTTCCCGTTCCGGTGTTCGCGTTCTATATAATATTCATGAACGAGCTGCTTAGAAACACCGACGAGGACGCGAGCACGTCGTGGATTCGTCCGGTGAAGGGTCTGCTTGCTTATCTGGCGGCTATACTGCTGCTTCTTTTTGTTTCGATCATGGTGTTCGACAAAGAGCTGGACACTGTCGAAGCCAAATGGAACGAACAGGCGGAGGCGGACAGCGGAGAGAAAAACTCGCTCTACGACATGATGCCCGACAGCTCGGTGAAAATAAAGAGCAAGATGCAGATCAACGACAAGCTGAATCGCGGCGGAAAGGATTCCGACAACTCTCCGCTTTTCGTTGCTTATATAGACAATTTCTTCCCCCAGAGCGACATGCCTAATCCGCTCTATCTGGTTTCGGAATGTCTTCCGCTTTTCGACGACTATACGGAAACCTTCGAAAGAGATTCCCTTATGCCAGCCAGCGACATGTTCGCGCTCGATCCTTCGACGGTGCCGCTGTATTTTACGGCAACCGACACGGCAGCACTGCGAATGAGCGAAGCGTGGGGAATGAGACGAGTAGTTGAAACGGAAATTTACAAGATCAGAGTGTCCGCCTCCGAGTTCATCGCTCCGGCAACCGCGTTCTACTGTCAGCCCATAGCCGTGCGCAACGAACTGAAAAGCAAATATTCGTCGGCTTACAGAGCCAAGAGCATGGCGAGCGAACTGAACAGCGCCTATTTCGTTTACAACAACTCCAAGCAGGACTACAGCATGCAGGCGTTTCAGGAGCAGAGATTCGAATTGCTGCGCAGAGTGAAAAACTTTGCGGATATCGACACCGCTTTCCTTAATTACTATACGCGATACCCGAAGAACGCCGCCTACGATACTGTCCGAACTATGACGCAGGCGATAGTCGATAGGGCGAACGCCAAAAATCCTATGGACAAGATTCTCGCCGTGAGAGATTATTTTATGACGACCGACGAGTTCGGCGTGCCTGTGTTTCACTATTCCGACGTGGCGACAACCGTCCCGCCCGGTTCCCGAATCCTCAATTTCCTTCTCAACGACCACAAAGGCAACTGCACCTATTATGCAGGCAGCACTTTCCTCATGCTTCGCGCCTGCGGAATCCCGTGCCGCATCGCCACAGGCTACGCCACAGTGGACAGAAGCAGCAACAACAAAGGCTGGTACTGGATATACAGCAAGCAGGCTCACGCTTGGGTTCAGGTCTTTTTTCCGGGCTACGGCTGGCTGGACTTCGACACTACTTTCGGCGACCAGGAACAGGAGGAAGCTCCAAACACCGACGGGACGCCGCCGCTCGACCCGGGTAAAGCGTGGTTTGCCGCAACGGGAGTGGTCAAGTCGGTCGATACTGTCAAGCAGTCGGTGAAGTTCGACATGTCCAAACTTGTTTACTTCGACAGGGAATATCATCCCGAAAAATCCCGCCGACTGACGCTCGACCTCTCGCTGTCGAAGATATTCAGGGATTCGGTCGAAATAAAGCTCTCCTCCGTCGCGCCAGGCGACAAGGGGCTGGCTATCTCTTTCACCCAGACCGACGATATGAAGAAAACAGCAAAGACCGACATCGAAAGCGTTCTCAAAAGCCTGCCCGCGCCGGTGCCGGTGGACGAATTTCGCGTCGAGCCGCCGCCAAAGGAAAAGTCCGAACCCGCCCCTAACGAAGACCCGAACGAGGAAAGCCGCAAGAGCAATATTATGCTCGTCGCGCTGTGCATAGTAGGCGCCCTGGCTTTGCTTATGACTATGTTCGTGTTCTCGATTCCGTATCTGATATTCGTATATTATTCGCAGCGCGCCAAGCGCATAGCCGATCCCTACAACGAAGCCTATTACGCTTATCGGGCGGCAATGTTCCTGCTCTATCAGACCGGATTCTTCCGTCACGACAAAACCCCGCTGCAATATGCGGGACAGGTGGTTGACAAACAGCTCGGCACTTCGTTCGAATTGTTCACCGCAACTTACCTGAAAGTGAAGTATGCGCGACAGAAACTCACAAACGAGGACAGCCAGCGCATTCTCTCGTTTTACAAGCCTTTTGAACGGGCGGTGAAATCGAAGACAGGACTGAAAAAATGGATCCTTAGCTTCATCAATATCTACAACACGCTGGAATATTTCACCAAGCCCCGTCAATGACACACGTAACAAATGAATTGAAAAATATAGAAAGTAAAAAGATGATTAAAAGGAAAATCGGAGTATTGACATCGGGAGGCGACGCCCCCGGAATGAACGCCGCCATCAGGTCTGTGACCCGCGCCGGCGTAAACCGCGGATTTGAAGTGTTCGGAATCCGGCGCGGCTACAAGGGTCTGATTGAAGGAGGCGACGAAAATATCTTCCAGCTCAGCGCTCGAGCCGTCAGCGGAATCATACAGAACGGAGGCACTTTTCTGCAAACCGCCAGATGCGAAACTTTCAGAACCCCCGAAGGCAGAAAAACCGCCTTTGAACAGCTGCAAAAGAAAAATATCGACTCGCTGGTCGTTATCGGCGGCGACGGCTCGTTTACCGGAGCAAACCTCCTCTCGCAGGAATGGGACATGAACGTGATAGGCATCCCCGGCACCATCGACAACGATCTCTACGGCACCGACTATACCATTGGCTACGACACGGCTCTCAACACCGTGATGCAGGCGGTGGACAAGATTCGCGATACCGCCAATTCCCACAACCGCATCTTCTTCGTGGATGTCATGGGACGCGAAGCCGGATTCATCGCCATCAACAGCTGCATTGCCTGCGGCGCGGAACTCGCAATTATCCCCGAAGAAAAAAACCAGCTGAGCAAACTGCGACAGTATCTCGCAACACGCGCCGACAAACGCAAATCCTCCATCATCCTCGTTGCCGAAGGCGCAGCCGAAGGCAATGCCGCAACTATCGCCGACACTATCAACAAGGAATTTCCTCAATTTGAAGTGCGAATCTCCACGCTCGGACACATGCAAAGAGGCGGATCGCCCAGCGCGCAAGACCGCGTGGTGGCAAGCCTCATGGGTATCGCCGCCATCGACGCCTTGTGCGACAATCAGAAAAGCCTGATGATAGGCTGGAAAAACGGACAGCCCGTCCACGTGCCCCTCAACAAGGTGGTGAAGATGCACAAGGGAGTGTCGCACGAAGAAGTGGTGCAGGCAGAATCCATAGGAACCTTTATTCCGCGTCAGGA
>JAITHX010000088.1 GCA_031279735.1 Prevotellaceae bacterium | reverse complement strand
TGAAAAACAGCATAAAACATACCTTTTCCATATCGATAGTACTCTCACTGTCTCACTATCTATTTAGGGATGTCGAATAAATGTCGAATATCCGACTTGATACCGGTCAATAACTCGTCCGCCGTTATTGCACGGGACAAGTCGGCATCCCGAATGTTCGTCAATTTCGAGAGCGCGAAAGTATCCGTTTCGCCTCGCTGTATTACGATTGTTTCCTTGTTTGCCAAATCAAGGCGCTTTTCAACGTTATCGCGTAATTCCGCCGAATTTATTTTCATCATTCCGTATAAATTTTATCGGACAAAAATAATGCTTTTCGTTGAATGGCGGAATAGAAAAATCCTGTATTTTTGCAACGAAAAAGATGAAAGATTATGATTAAAGGTAAAAAAGCATACTTCTGCCGGCAATGCGGATACGAATCGGCAAAATGGCTGGGAAAATGTCCCGCGTGCGGCGAGTGGAACACATTTATAGAGGAACCGACAACGAAATCTTCGCCCGCCGGAGCGGCAAAGGAAACGAAACATCCGTCGCGTCCCGTGAAAATCGACGAAATAAACATCGAGGAACATTCGCGCATCATGCTCGCCAACGCCGAAATGAACCGACTGCTCGGCGGCGGTCTCGTGCCGGGTTCCATTGCCCTCATCGGCGGCGAACCGGGGATAGGCAAATCGACCCTCAGCCTCCAGATAGCTCTGAAACAGTCGAACCTGAAAACACTCTACGTCTCCGGCGAAGAGAGCGCGAGTCAGATCAAGCTCCGCGCCGAACGTCTCGGCGGAACTAAGGGCAGCGATTGCTATATACTCTCCGAAACCCTGCTCGAAAACATCCTCTTCCGCGCAAACGAAACGAACCCCGACTTTGTGGTTGTCGACTCCATTCAAACCATCTATACCGACACGCTCGATTCTTCGCCCGGCAGCGTGTCCCAGATTCGCGAATGTGCCGCGATGCTCATGCGCTACGCAAAGGAAAGCTCCACGCCCGTTTTCGTCATCGGACACATCACCAAGGACGGAGCCATAGCCGGACCGAAGATCCTTGAACACATCGTCGATGTAGTCCTGCAGTTCGAGGGCGACAATAATTACATCTATCGACTGCTGCGCTCGATGAAAAACCGCTTCGGCTCGACCGACGAAATAGGAATATTCGAAATGACCGGCACCGGACTGCGCGAAGTCACCAACCCCTCCGAAGTGCTGATAACCCGACACGAGGAATCGCTCAGCGGCGTCGCCATCGCCGCAACCATCGACGGAGCGCGTTCCTTTCTCGTCGAAACTCAGGCGCTCGTAAGCACCGCAGCCTACGGAACCCCCCAGCGCTCGGCAACCGGCTTCGACGTGCGACGCCTCAACATGCTGCTCGCCGTGCTCGAAAAGCGCGCAGGATTCCGACTCGCCGTCAAAGACGTGTTTCTAAACATAGCCGGAGGCATAAAAGTGGTTGATCCCGCGATAGACCTCTCCGTCGTTGCGTCGGTACTGTCATCGACCGCCGACATCGCTATTCCGCAGGACTGGTGCTTCGCCGGAGAAGTCGGACTGTCGGGCGAAATTCGTCCCGTCAACCGGATAGCCACCCGCGTTCTCGAAGCCGAAAAACTCGGATTCCAGCGAATGTTCGTCTCGAAATACAGCAGAAAGACGCCCGAACTCGCCAAATCCAAAATCGCCATCGAATACATAGGCAAAATCTCCGACCTCACATCCAAACTATTTACCAGCGACAACAAATGAACCCACCAAGCATCAGCGATACCGTCGAACTCCTCCGACAACTCATTGCAACGCCCTCGTTTTCCGGCGAAGAGCAGAACACCGCCGCCCTGATCCGCCGCTTTCTGGAACGGCACGGAACACGCCCGCAACAATATCTCAACAACGTAACGGCAACCGGCAAACACTATTCGCCCGACAAGCCCGTGCTGCTGCTCAACTCGCATCACGACACGGTGCGCCCCTCGTCCGCCTACACGCGCAACCCCTTTGAACCCGCCCTCATCGACGGCAAACTCTACGGACTCGGCTCAAACGACGCCGGCGGCGCGCTCGTGGCTCTCGCCCACACGTTTTGCCATTTCTTCGACCGCGAACTGCCGTTCAACATCGTCTATGCCGCCACCGCCGAAGAGGAAGCCATTTGCCGCAACGGAATATCCGCCCTATGGCCGAAACTGGGACGGGTGGATTTCGCCATCGTGGGCGAACCCACGGGAATGCAGGCGGCAATTGCCGAACGCGGGCTGATAGTGCTTGACTGCCTTGCCGAAGGACGCGCCGGACACGCAGCGCGCAACGAAGGCGAAAACGCGCTCTACAAAGCATTGGACGACATCGCATGGTTTCGCAGTTATCGCTTTCCGCGCGTATCGCAGCTCATGGGCGAAGTGAAAATGACCGTCACCGTCATTGCCGCCGGAACGCAGCACAACGTCGTGCCTGCCGAATGTCGCTACGTTGCCGACATCCGACCCGTTGACTGCTATACGAACGAAGAAATAGTGGACATCGTGCGCCGCAACGTCGCCAGCCGCGTCACGCCGCGTTCCATGCACCTGAAATCCTCCGCCCTGCCCGACGACTGCATCCTGATGCGCGCAGTCGAAAGACTGAACATCACGCGCTATGTCTCGCCGACCACTTCCGACATTTCGCGCATCGCCGTGCCTGCCCTCAAAATGGGACCCGGCGAATCGGCGCGCTCCCACACCGCCGACGAATTTATTTTTGTTCGGGAAATCGAAGAAGCTGTCGAAATATATTCAGCCCTCCTTTATGAATTATGAATTATAAATTATGAATTATGAATTGCCTGACGGACGCGGGGAGGATAATTGAGGCATAAAGCCGGATAACAATTCTTCATACCGTATCGCTGTTTCCTCAAATCCGAAATAATCTTTTTTGTATAGAATCTCTGCAAGTTCCCGAAAATAATCCCTGATTTCGGGTAAAAATAGTACTCTCACTGTCTCACTATCTATTTAGGGATGTCGAATAAATGTCGAATATCCAACTTGATACCGGTCAATAACTCGTCTGCCGTTATTGCACGGGACAAGTCGGCATCCCGAATGTTCGTCAATTTCGAGAGCGCGAAAGTATCCGTTTCGACTCGCTGTATCACGATTGCTTCCTTGTTTGCCAAATCGAGGTACTTTTCAATGTTATCGCGTAATTCCGCCGAATTTATTTTCATCATTCCGTATAAATTTTATCGGACAAAAATAATGCTTTTTGTTGAGTGATGTG
>JAITHX010000053.1 GCA_031279735.1 Prevotellaceae bacterium | reverse complement strand
AATTCATAATTATGAATTAATGTTTTAGCAGGAATCCCAAATCCTCTCCCGGCGATATTTCCTTTGCCGGATGTCCTTGTCTGAACACGCGAACCGACTTCGGACCTGTCAGATTAAGTTTATCGTTCTCGTAATGGAGTATGCACCCTTCTCTTAGTCCCGCGACGTATTTGTCGGGATTCGCCACGATGTATTCCGCTATGCGCTGTTCTCTCGTTTCGCCCGCATGATTTTGCGGATGATAGTCGATGTAGTGGGGGTTGATCTGGAACGGTATCAGGTTTAGCGCCTCGAAACTCTCTACTTCCACTATGGGCATGTCGTTCGTGGTGCAGATTGTCGGACAGGCAAGATTGGCGCCGGCGCTCCAGCCTATGTAGGGCGTTCCGTTTTGTATCTTAATCCTCGCCGCTTCCATGATTCTCGCCTGACGAAAGTGTTTCAGCAGATGAAACGTGTTGCCTCCGCCGACAACGATAGCGCTGGCTGCCATTACCGCCATGTACGGATCGCTTTCGCGGTGCAGTCCGCGAACCTTGATGCCGAGCTCGTCGAACACTTTGGTTACTCGGTCCTCGTATGCGTCATACGAAAACGTAACCGCGGCGTAAGGCACAAAAAGTACTTCGTTTACTTTGTTTTTTTCGAGAAACAACTGGATGCTTCTTTTCGAGAATCCGAGATACGTTTCTCCCGCATTTGTAGAATTGCTTATCAATAACAGTTTCATATAATATAGTATATTGTTGCATTTATAAATCGAATCCGCAATAGGAAAGGTTAAAGCTTTTGTTGCATATCGGAAAATCCGATATGTCCTGATTTCGCATTGCCAGAGCAAGTCCGAACCAGTTGTGAAGCGAAGGATCCTTGATTTTGCAGTGCGAGATGTTGCCCGATTTGTCGGTAATCGTCGTGTGGCACACTTCCCCTCTCCAGCCTTCGACCAGCGAAAAGCATAACTGACCCGGTTTCAGGGCGGGCGAATATTCCGGCGTCAGGGGGGCTGTTTCCGCCTGTTCCGATGTCCACAGAAATTCGTCTGCCAGCGCGCGCGACTGCCGTACTTCCGCTATTCTCTGTTTCAGACGCGACAGAACGTCGCCGCGCTTTTCGACCATTGTTTCGCGCGCCGCGCCGATGTGCGACTGAAAGGGATGCGATGCCCGAATGTCCCGTCTCAGTCCTGATGCTCTTGCCGAAAGTCCGGTCTGTCCCGCAAGCGTTGCCTGCCTTTCGGTGAGGACGCCCACGTCCTCGAAGCGGGCAAGCAGACTTGGAAGCGAGAGCAGTTTCGACGCAATGTCGTTGTATCGGTCGGCTACTTCGGTCAGATTGTCGCATATTTTTGTCCTGAGTTCCCCGTCGAGGGGATAGTATGTCCCGCAGGGACGCAGCAGTCCTTTGGCAAATCTGTTGCCGCACCACAGCTGCGTGGTGTTGATAACTATCGTTCGCAGGGCTTCGCAGGCAACCTGTCCAAGCTGATAGCCCGTGTCGGTGCATAGAGCCGCCGTGTCGCCGATGTGAATTGCAATGCGTTCGAGTTCCAGCGCGAGGCTGCGTTCCGCCATAAGCGCAGCGTCGGGACGAAAACCCGCAAGCGCTTCCATTCCCGATACGTAGGCGAGCGCGTGCGCCGCAACGGAATCGCCGGCTATGGTTTCAGCCGTCAGCATTTTTCCGAGATCGGGTTTCCCCCGCATCATCTTTTCTATGCCCCGATGCTGATAGCCCAGCACTATTTCGAGATGAATAACTTTTTCGCCTTCGCAGATAAACCGGAAGTGCCCCGGTTCTATTATGCCGGCGTGTATGGGTCCTACGCCTACTTCGTGCAGCGCCTCGTTGTCGATGCCGAAGAACGGGTAGTTCTCGTAAGTTTGCGTCCGGTCGAATCTGTCGGCGGGATAGCGCAGGGGTTTCAGCCATGGATGTCCCTCGAAACCGATCCCGAAACGTTCGTGCATTTCGCGCTCGAATACATGCAGATGAGCGTGAAGCGGAGTGAGCGAGGCTATTTTTTCCTCCCGCGCGGTTTCGGCGGCAAATATTTCAATGTCGCCCGACAAGTCGTTTGCCGTTCCGCAGTAGAGCGTAAAGCCGTTTTCGCGTTCGACGGCGAAGTACGCTATGCAGCGCGCGCCGTCGGCTTTCAGCGAATCGGACACCGATGAGAGAAACGCCTCCTTCGGCAGAAGAGGCATTTCGTCGATTGCTACCGGTGTGTTATTGTGTGTTTTCAATCGGGCGACATTGTGTTTTTTCGTGTTTTTTTCGTGTTTTTCCCTATCGTTTATTCCGCTCCCTTTACGACGGAGACTAATTCCACTTCAAAGATCAGCGTCTGTCCTCCCAGTCTGCCCGAATCTCCGTAAGCCAGATGCGGGGGAACGTAGAACATGTATTTTGCCCCCTCCTTCATCAGCGGGATGCCTTCTATCCAGCCCGGTATCATGCCCGACAGCGCGAACTTCACCGGTTCCTGCCTCGCGTCGAAAACTTGTCCGTCGATGGTGGTGCCTTTGTATTTCACGTTGATGGTGTCGGCGGGCAGGGGCGATTTTCCCGAACCTTCGGCTACTATTTTGTACTGCAAGCCGCTTTCCAGCACCACTATGCTGTCCTTTTTCCTGTTTTCGTCGAGATACGCGAGGCTTTTCTCCTTTACTTTCCCCACTATGTACTTGCGGAAGATTTCGTCTGCCCAATACGTGTCGGGCTTAAGACTGTCGGCTTTGGTGAGAACATCCCTGAATCCTGCCATAAACAGATCGTAGTCCATGTCAAATTCAACCGGCAGATTGTCTTTCAGTCTGTCCATATTGACGCCATAAAGGACGCCTATGGCGTAACTTGCGGAATCCAGCGCCGAGCGCGCCGACGAAATCTTTGATTTTTTGCCCGTGCACGAGGCTGCGAAAATTAGAACAATGCACAAATAAACAAATCGTTTCATATAAATCATTTTTTTTAAAAACGATGCAAAGATAATCAATAATTCAAAATTCGCGGTTTGAAATTTTACGGTATCTTTGCGCCGTATAAAAGTCGTCGAAAAGACTTTATATAATTGAAAAGTAATGATGAATAAAATGCTGTCCCCCTCGATCCTCACTGCGAACTTCGGCGTTCTGCAACAGGAAATCGAAATGTTGAACGAGAGTTGCGCCGATATGATTCATCTCGACGTGATGGACGGAACTTTTGTCCCCAATATCTCCTTCGGCTTGCCGGTGGTGAAAGCCGTAGCCCGTATCGCCCGCAAACCGCTCGACGTTCACCTTATGATGATTCATCCCGAAAAATATATCGAGGACTTTCGCGACGCCGGCGCCGCCTTTCTCACCGTTCACCTCGAAGCCTGCTCGCATCTGGCTAGCGTGACGGAGCAAATCAAATCACTCGGCATGAAAGCCGGCGCAGCGCTGAATCCTCACACCCCAGTCGCTATGCTCGAAGACATAATCGGAGAGCTGGACCTGCTGCTTGTCATGTCGGTCAACCCCGGATTCGGCGGACAGCGCTTCATTCCCTTCACCATCGAAAAAATCCGGCGGGCGCGGGAACTTGCGCGCCGAACCCGCTCCGAAACCCTGATAGAGGTTGACGGCGGGATCAGTCTGGACAATGCCGCCGAAGTTTACGCCGCCGGCGCCGACATTCTGGTTGCGGGAAGCGCGATTTTCTCGTCCGACAACCCCGCAGATTACATGAAAAAATTAAAAACTGTATAAAAACTTCATGCCAATGACTTTTCCATCAAAAATCATCCGTTTGACCCTCGCCTTTCTTGCAGCCGCACTGCCCGCCCTATATGTGCAGGCTCAAAGACTTCCGCTTGCCCCGGAACAGATATTCTCGCTCCAGCGTTCCGATTCCCCGCCGGAGATAGTGACTTGGACCAGCGATTCCGCTTTTGTCCTCATGGCGAACAATTCCTATTTCCTGTTTGAAATAGAGGACAAAACGGAGAAAAAGCTCCGCATCGAACTGCTGCGGAACGACGACGAGCGCATTCATCTGTCCGACGCATCGAAAAAAATCTCGACCGAACGCGCCGACGCCCTGCTCGACGCCGAAACGAACGCCGATGCCGCAATCCGCAATCCGCAACTCTCGCCCGACGGCAAGTATCTGGCTTATACCAGAAACAACGACCTCTATTCGCTCCGGCTCGCCGACAGCCGCGAGTTTCGCCTCACCGCCGACGGAAACGATTCCATCCTCAACGGCTATGCCTCTTGGGTTTACATGGAGGAAATTCTCGGACGCGCCACAAACTCCAAAGCGTTCTGGTGGGCGCCCGACGGCAGCTATATCGCCTTTTTCCGCTCCGACGATTCCCGCGTCCCGAAGTTCTCGATAACCGACAGCCGAGGTACACACGGATACATTGAAACCATGAGATATCCCAAAGCCGGAGACCCCGTGCCGGAAGTCAGGATAGGATTCGCGGACCCCGAAGCCGCCCGAACGCCTGTCTTCGCGGACTTCGACCCGAACACCGACCAGTATTTCGGCGCTCCGGTCTGGCGACCGTCGGCAAAAAATCTCCTCGTCCAATGTCTCAATCGGGCGCAGAATGTTTACGACATCTTTGAGGTTAGCCCCGAAAGCGGAATGAAACAGAGACTGTACCGAGAAACTTCCACCACATGGATCAACATGGAAGGCGACGCTAACATCCGCCCGCTTGCCGACAACCGGATAATCATCCTCAGCGAACGGAGCGGATACCCCCACCTCTATTTGCTCGACCCGAACGGCGGCGACCCGTATCCGATTACCGCCGGCGAATACTCCGTCACGGAGGTGACGGAGATAGACGAACCCTCCGAAACTGTCTATTTCTCCTGCCTCAAGGATAATCTCGCCTGTCGCGACTTCTATCGGGTTGCTTTCGACGGAACCCGTCTCCAGCGACTGTCGCCCGGAACGAACACCCACCGCGTTTCGCTCTCGCCCAACGCCAAATACTTCGTCGCCTCGTACTCCGACGTGGACGCTCCCGACAAAGCCGACCTGCTCGATACCGACGGCAACTTCATCGCCCAAGTTTTCGATACCCGCATCCCGGAAAACGAGAACTATATCTGGCCCGAAACCAGATTCGTAGCCGTTGACAGCGACGACGGCAGATACCGTCTCCCCGTGAGGCTGGTGCTGCCCCCGAATTTCAGCCCCGACCGGAAGTATCCTCTTCTCCTCAATGTTTACGGCGGTCCGGCTTCAATGTCGGTCGATAGGGAGTGGGACGGCAACGCTCGCCTCGCGAACTGGTTCGCTCACGAAGACTTGCTGCAGGCCACCGTCGATCATCGCGGAAGTCTCCACTTCGGAAGAATCGGACAGAACGAGATGCACCGCAATCTCGGCGAAGTGGAAGTGAAGGACTATGCCGCCTGCGTCCGGCATCTCGTCGAAAACTTCGGCGCCGACCCCGAACGAATCTGTATCAGCGGATTCAGCTACGGAGGATATATCTCCTGCTTCGCCATGACCGCCGCTCCCGACGTATTCACTCACGCCATTGCCGGCGGCAGCGTAACGGACTGGACACTCTACGACGCCACTTACACCGAACGATACATGGACACCCCAGCCGAAAACCCCGAAGGATACCGCCGCTCGTCGGTGATAGCCGCCGCCGGCAAACTGAAAGGCAAATTGCTGCTCACTCACGGTCTCCTCGACGAAAACGTTCACGTCCAAAACACTTTTGCCCTCGCAAGCGAACTTCAGGACAAAAACCGATTCTTCGACCTTATGATATATCCCTCCAGCAGACACGGATACAGAGGCGCTAAATCAGTCCACTTCAGAAACCTCCGCACCCGCTTCATCTACGAACATCTGCTGCGGAAACCCGTGCCCGAACTGCTGCTGCGCGAACTGAAAATGAATTGACGCAACTGCTCGATACAATGATAAACAAACATATTTAAAGACATATTTAAAGACACATTAAAGACACATTAAAGACATATTAAAAGATGAAAACCGTATTTCTTGTGATTCGGAGAGAATACCTCTCCCGCGTGCGAAAAAAATCCTTCATCGTGCTTTCGCTGCTCGCGCCCCTGCTCTTCGCAGGGTCGCTGTTCGTTTACTTCAAACTGATAACCGCCGAAAGCACAACCGTCGTCAACGTGAAGGTCGTTGACCCCACCGGAATGGCTATGGACATGCTGCGCAGCACCGATGTACTGCTGTTTGAAAACATCGCCGCCGAACCTCTCGACAACCTGAAAAAAAAATACATCGACGCCGACGCAACCGTTCTCCTCGTCATCGACGGCAACCCCGGCGAATACCCCGCCGGATGCAGCTTCTACTCCAAAAACTCGGTGAGCATGGAACTGTCCGGACATGTGCGCTCCGCAATCAATCGCGGCGTGGAAAACCTCAAGATGAAAGCCCTCAACGTTGCCGACATCGAAGAAATCCTTGCCGGAATCCGGACAAACGTCAGCGTGAAAACCCTGAAATGGGACAGGGAAACCGAAATCGAAACCAATGCCGGCTTTATCATGCTCATAGCCTACATCATGGCGACCCTTGTCTTCATGTTCACTATGACGTTCGGAGCCATGGTCATGCGCGGCGTGGTAGAGGAAAAAACCAGCAGAATCGTGGAAGTGATAATCTCCTCCGTCTCCCCCTTTCGCCTGATGGCAGGAAAAATATTCGGCGTGGGACTGGTAGCCTTCACGCAGTTTCTGCTCTGGATCGCACTGACTTTCGCCTTAGTCGATGTTTTAAAGCTCTTCGGCGGAGTATCGAATCCGCTCGCGGCAGCAATGCTCATGCTGAACTCTATCAACTTCACCGAAATCATCTGCGTCTTCATCCTCTTCTTCTTCGGAGGCTTTCTGCTCTATTCCTCAGTCTTTGCCGCCATAGGCTCGTCGGTCGATGCCGAAGCCGACACGCAGCAGATGGTCACTCCCGTCATGATTCCCCTCATACTCGGATTCACGATGATGACCCACACGATCCGCTTTCCCGACAGCCCGCTCTCGTTCTGGGCATCAATGATCCCGCTGACTTCGCCCATAGTCATGCCGGCACGGGTGGCGTTCGGCGTTCCGCTCTGGGAAATCGCTCTGTCGTTCGCGCTGCTATGCGTCACCCTCGCAGGAATGTGCTACATCTCCGCAAAAATCTACCGAACAGGAATACTCATGTACGGCAAAAAACATTCTCTCAAGGAAATGATCAAATGGATAAGATACAGATAACCCCCAACTCCGCACAACAATGCTGACACCTCACAACCTGCTGGCGCTGCTCTCGGTGGGAGCAACCATCCTTGCCTTCAACAATAGCGCGACGTTCCACAAACTGACCCTGCGACCGTATCTCGTCGTGCGGGACGGGTCGCAAGCCTACCGCGTCGTTACCCACGCATTCATTCACGCCGACTGGATGCACCTGCTCTTTAACATGATTGCCCTGTGGTCGTTCGGAGGCGCCGCAGTCGCTTACCTGCACCAGGTCGCCGAAGCGCCAAACACGCATTTCTATTGCTTGTACTTCGGAGCGATACTCTTTTCCTCGCTCCCCGACCTAGTCAAACGACGCAACAACCCCGGATACGCAAGCGTCGGAGCTTCAGGCGCAATATCGGCTGTGATATTCTTCACTATGCTTTTCAATCCGTGGCACATTATGTATGTATTCTTCATACCCTGCCCCGGAATAATCTTCGGCGTGCTTTACCTGATCTACTCCGGCTACATGAGCCGGAAGGGAGGAAGCATCATAAACCACGACGCGCATTTCTACGGCGCGCTGTTCGGGCTGCTCTATCCGCTCTTTGTCGTGCCGGAAATCTACAGCTTCTTCCTCAGTCAACTATTTCATCCGCACTTCTGATGCTAGTATTCCCGAATGCCAAAATCAACCTCGGACTGAACGTGGCGGCAAAACGTCCCGACGGATACCACGACATTGAAACCGTGTTCTTCCCGGTACTCGGACTTGCCGACGCGCTGGAAGTGGTTGAATCCGCCAGCTTCAGCTTCGCGACTTCGGGTCTGCCCGTCGACTGCCGCCCGGACGACAACCTCTGCGTGAAAGCCTACCGTATGCTGGCGAACATATACAATCTCCCGCCGGCAGCAATACACCTCCACAAAACCATCCCCTCCGGAGCAGGTCTCGGAGGCGGCTCGTCCGACGCCTCGTTTACCCTCGTCGCGCTAAACGAAATCTTCGACCTCCGCCTCAATGCCGACACTCTCAAATCCTTCGCCGCCAAACTCGGAAGCGACTGCCCCTTCTTTATCGACAACGTTCCGGCTAAAGCGTCGGGAAGAGGCGAAATACTCGCCGCAACAAACGTGAATCTGAACGGCACATGGCTGTCGATAGCCACCCCCGACATACATGTCGGCACCCGCGAAGCCTACGCCGGCGTCACGCCAAAACCTTCGGTCGTTGACCTCGCCGCAACCGTCGGAAAACCGCCCGAAGAATGGAAAAACACGCTCCAAAACGATTTCGAACCCAGCATCTTCGCCCGCTACCCCGCCATCGCCCGAATCAAAGAACTGTTCTATGAATCCGGAGCAGTCTATGCTTCAATGAGCGGAAGCGGAGCCAGCGTGTTCGGAATATTTCGCGAAAAACCGGAACTCCCCTTCTTTAAATGGTTAATTGTTAATTGTTAATTGTTAATGCCTGTCGGACGGGTGGAGAGTAATTAATTATGAATTATGAATTATAAATTATGAATTGCCTGACGGAAAGTCGGACAGTTCATAATTAATTGTTAATTGTTAATTGTTAATTGTTAATTGTTAATTGTTAATTGTTAATGCCTGTCGGACGGGTGGAGTGAGACGGAGACACTGAGCCGACAGGCACTAACCACTAACCACTAACCACTAACCACTAACCACTAACCACTAATTAATGGTTAGAGCCTGTCGGACGGGCGGAGGGAGACGGAGACACTGAGCCGACAGGCACTAACCACTAACCACTAACCACTAACCACTAATTAATGGTTAATGCCTGTCGGACGGGTGGAGTGAGACGGAGATACTGAGCCGCAGGCATTAACAATTAACAATTAACAATTAACAATTAATAATTAATAATTAACTTTGCCGCGTTGAGTTAATCTTCGTCTGGAGCTTGCAGCAATGCCGATAGTTAAGTTCATTGAAATTGTGAATCCGTTTCTTTAGAATAAAGATCGAAAATTGTAGGAAAAATTCACGGATTTTTATGGCAAAGACTGAAAATTTTACGACAAATTTCCGGAATTCTACCTAAAATTTCCGGAATTCTACCTAAAATTTCCGGAATTCTACCTAAAATTTCCGAAATTTTACCTAAAAGTTCAGAGACTGGATAGCAAATCCCGACGATTTTAGGGCAATTTCCCGAAGTTTCAGTATCCATTCCATAAATTTTACGTCAAATTC
>JAITHX010000196.1 GCA_031279735.1 Prevotellaceae bacterium | reverse complement strand
GGTTAGTGCCTGTCGGCTCAGTGTCTCCGTCACACTCCACCCGTCCGACAGGCACTAACCACTAACCACTAACCACTAACCACTAATCACTAACCACTAACCACTAATCACTAACCACTAATCACTAACCACTTCGGGCGCCTGTCCCGACGGAGACGGAGACCTCGCCCTGCGTCTTCAAATTTTCCGGCTTCCGGCGTTATTTTTCGAGATTCGCATGTTTTTCGACATAATTCGCGTGTTTCGACCGTCTTTTTACGTTTTTGAAGCCTCCATACGTTCAGCGCGATACGGTCTATGCTCGCGGCACCACCGACTGTAACGCCATGAAACAAGCCTCGCTGTCGTCATTTCTTCGCTCATCCTTCGTTCATCCTTCGCTCATCCTTCGTTCATCCTTCGTTCTCCCGTACTTGGAACGACGATATGCTCTGCGGCATTTAGAGATGTGTTAGAAGGAACTTATAAAGGATGCCGTTCGGTTTTTAGCACGCGGACGACGCGGATTCGACAGATTTACGCGGATTTTGAATCTGTGTAAATCCGTTAAGGGATGTGTTAGAAATAACTTATAAGGGATACAGTTCGGTTTTTTAGCACACAGACGACACAGATGACGCAGATGACACAGATTTACGCGGATTTGAATCTGTGTCATCCGCGTCATCCGCGTCATCTGTGTGCTAAGTTATTTCTAACACATCCCTAAATCGGGTGCAGTTCAAATTATATCCTTACATCAAAGAAGTTAGGCAGAAATTTATAAATTGCAATATATTTGTCAATATCTCCATTATCAATGGACTATTCATCTTCCAATTCCTCCATTTTCAAATAGTAGTCAAATGTATATTTTCCTAACTCGCCGAATGTTTTTGAATCGGAATGATTTTTTGCTCTTGCGACAATTGTCTTATTGACATCATAGGCGATTCTGACAGTATCTTTTTTTTGAGCAATTGTATCAATATTCAGTTCGGGGGGAATAAAACTTTTCTCCGTATGAGAATTAAGAATTAAGAATTAAGAATTAAGAATTACCTATCGGACGTAGAATCAATTACAAATTACGAATTGTCCCGGATGCAGGATGGGCGCATTCAAAATTGTCGCGGATTCATCTTGTCTAACCGGGCGGGATTTTGATGAGATTCGAAAGATTTGCAGGATTCTACGACGGTAAACAGTCGTGCCTGTCGATGCTTGCCGTAGCAGAATCCTGCAAATCTTTCGAATCGTAATTCGTAATTCGTAATTCGTAATTTTTCTTACTTTCCCAGCAGAAACAATTCCGCGTCCTTTGCCGCCATGCATCCGCTGGCGGCGGCGGTTATGCCTTGTCGGTAGCGCGGGTCGGCTACGTCTCCTGCGGCAAAGACACCGGCGACGTTAGTTTCCGTTGTTTTTCCTTTGGTGACGATGTAGCCTGCTTCGTCGGTTTTGATACAGGGTTTGAAAATTTCGGTGTTGGGATGATGACCGACGGCGACGAAGAGTCCGTGGACGTCGATTGTCATTTCGGATCCGGTTTTGTCGATGAGGCGCAGTCCGGTCACTCCGTTTTCGTCGCCCAGCACTTCGCTTACCTGTCGTTCCCAGAGGATTTCGATGTTGTCGGCGCGCTTCACTCTGTGTTGCATGGCTTTGGAGGCGCGAAGCTCGTTCCGGCGCACTATCAGGTACACCTTGCGGCACATCGCGGCAAGATACGAGGCGTCTTCGCAGGCGGTGTCGCCTCCGCCTACTACGGCAACGTCTTTTTTGCGGTGGAAGAATCCGTCGCAGGTGGCGCAGGCGGATACTCCCAGTCCCTTGTACTTTTCTTCCGACGGCAGTCCGAGGTATTTTGCGGTGGCGCCGGTGGCGATTATCACCGTTTCGGCGCGGATCGCATCGCCGTCGCCCGTCGTGAGGAGGAAGGGGCGCGCGGACAGGTCGGCTTCGGCGAGGTAGCCGCTTCGTATGTCGGCGCCGAAACGCAGAGCCTGCCGTTTCATGTCGTTCATCATATCGATGCCGGATACGCCGTCGGGGTATCCGGGGTAGTTGTCCACTTCGGTGGTGAGGGTCAATTGACCTCCGGGCATGTTGCCCTCGTAGAGCACCGGATTGAGGTTAGCTCTCGATGCATAGATGGCGGCTGTGTAGCCTGCGGGTCCGCCGCCGATTATCAGGCATTTTACTGTTTCGATGTTCATGTTTCCGTTTTACGGTTTGTCTGGGGTTTGTCTGGGGTTTGTCTGGGGTTTGTCTGGGGGGGTGGGGGAGTTCAGCCCTGCGAGTTCCTCGACGGTTTCCCTGTCGTCGAAATGTTGTTTAACGCCTTTGGTTTCCTGATAATCTTCGTGACCCTTGCCGGCAATCAGCACAATGTCGCCTTTGGAGGCGAGCGCGAGCGCGGTTTTTATGGCTTCGCGACGGTTGACGATTCGGAGAGTTCGGGCGAGTTGCGCCTCGTCGAGTCCGGCGATCATATCGTCGAGTATTGCGTCGGGGTCTTCGAAGCGCGGGTTGTCGGATGTGAGGATCAGTTTGTCGCTGTTGGCGGCGGAGATTCGCGCCATTTCGGGACGCTTGGTTTTGTCCCGATTGCCTCCGCATCCTACGACGGTGACGAGAGTCGAGGATTTGTCGCGCACGTCGTTGAGTGCGTCGAGAATGTTTTTGAGCGCGTCGGGCGTGTGTGCGTAATCCACCACGGCGGTGACGCCGGCTGGAGTGCGTATTGTTTCGACTCGACCTTCGACCGGCGTCAGTGCGCTGATTCCGGCGAGAGTGTCTTCGGCGGTTGCGCCGAGGAGACGCGCGGCGGCGTAAACGGCGAGAAGGTTGGAAGCGTTGAAGCGTCCGGTGAGGCGTGTCCAGACGTCCGTTCCGTCGATGTTCAGCAACATGCCGTCGAACGAGAGTTCGAGGATGCGGCAGGCGAAGTCGGCGGGGGCGGCGACGGCGTAGGAATGTACCGAAGCGCGAGTGTTCTGCGTCATGACCTTTGCGTTTCTGTCGCTGAGGTTCGTGAGCGCGAAGGCGTCGGGCTGGAGACTGTCGAAGAACAATTTCTTGGCTTTGAGATATTCGTCGAAAGTTTTGTGATAATCCAGATGATCGTGGGTGAGGTTCGTAAAGATTCCTCCGGCGAAGCGCAGTCCGGCGACCCGTCCCTGTACCAGAGCGTGGGAGCTGACTTCCATAAAACAGTATTCGCATCCGCGGGCGCACATTTCCTCGAGCAGCGCGTTCAGGGCGAGAGCGTCTGGGGTGGTGTGGGAAGTCGGGCGGCGTTCGTCGTCGATAAAGACGGCTATGGTTGAAATGAGGCCCGCCTTGCGACCGAAGGACTTGAACAGTCGGTAAAGGAGGGTTGCGGTAGTGGTTTTGCCGTTGGTTCCGGTGACGCCTACGAGTTTGAGTTTAGCAGAGGGGCGACCGTGGAACACGTGGGCTATTTCGCCGAGTGCTTGTCCGGCTGATTTGACGCGAATGTAAGTCGTGTCGGACGAGAGCGCGTCAGGGAAACGTTCGCACACTATGGCGGTTGCGCCTTCTTCGATGGCGGTGTCTATAAAGTCGTGTCCGTCGGATTTTTCGCCCGGCACGGCAAAGAAGAGTGTATCGGGCGACACGTCGCGCGAATCGAAACTCAGAGCGTTGATCCGTCCTACGGCGACACCTTTAGTTTCCTCCGTTTCCAATTTGTCTAATAATTCTTTAAGATTCATCAACACAAAATTTTCAATTGTTTATCAGGACGCGAAGTTAAGCATTTTATTTCAACCCGCACATGCATTTAAGCACTATTTAACGCAGATGCATGAATCGGGGGTGGAATCGGGCGGCGGAAACAAAAAAAAGACGGCTGACGATCCATATCGCCAGCCGTCGGAACATTCACTATACCAGCCTGAGAGTCTATCTGGTCATGTTGCGTTCAGGGTTTCTGTCCTTCCGGACGCTGACGCCTGTCTCTGCCTTTTCCTCTGGATGCCTCGAACTTTTTTAACTGTTCTTCGGTCAGGATTTTTTTCAGATCCGCGCTCAGAGCCTCCTGATCCTGCTGAAATTCGGCGCGTCGGTCGGCGCTTCTGTTCTTGAGGGATTCCTCGGTTTTCTTCGCGTGCCGGAGGTGTACGGACTTGACCGAATCATACTGAGCGTCGGTCAGTCCCAGTTCCGTTTTCATTCTGTCGGCTTGAATCTTCGCTCTTTCTTCGAGTGTGATTCGCGGCGGACGCTGGTGTTGTTCCCGCTTCTGTCCTTCGCGGGGCTGTTTCTGTTTGTCCTGGGCAAGAAGCGATCCGGAGATCAGCAGGGCGCAGATGAATAACGATAATTTAACTTTCATGTCTTTAATGTTTTAATTTAACTTTGTACAATTTCGCCGCAAAGGTAGCTTGCTGCGCCGCGCTGTCGGAGTTTTTTTCGCTCAATCGGAAAAAACTCCGTCTGAAATGCCTAATCGCCGTCGCGAAACAGAGGAACGGCTTCCTTGTTTTGCAGCGTGCGGGTTATTTCGGCGATGAACGTCCGGTGAAAATCGTTTTTGGGATAAATTCTCGCGGGAATAGTGTCGTCGATGAAGTTTTCGGGTTTGAGCCGGTCGGAGTACATTGTCTTACATTCGATAATATACTGCGCTTCGCCGTAGGCAACCCGCCCCGACGGAAGAACGAGCGGCGTCAGTCCTGCCTCGTTCGCCTTGTTCATGTCGCGTCCCGACTTGCCGCCCATCAGGTTCAGCGCGGCGCGGTAGCGGTCGTGGTCGAAGAACGAGAGGGTGAACGACTGTTCCCGTTCGATAAATTCCAGAGTGTAGCGCTGCGGGCGGACGAAGATGAACGCCGCAGGACACTGCCAGATAAAGCCCATGCCGCCCCACGAGGCGGTCATCGAATTGAACGAATCGGCGGTGCCCGCCGTGACGAGCATCCATACTTTCGACACGAGCCTCACGGGGCTTGTCGTCAAGGTCATGATGTTGATGTCTTTGAATCTTTCCATATATACTTATTTAAATCCATAATTTCTTCTATTTCTTTGATCCATATAGCGGCGGATGCGTCGCTGGGCATCCGCCAGTCGCCTCGCGGCGAAAGGTTCACCGAGCCGACTTTGGGACCGTCGGGCAGGCACGAGCGTTTGAACTGTTGTGCGAAAAAGCGTCGATAAAACACTTTCATCCATTTCAGCACCGTTGTCGGTTCGTGAACCGTGTCGAAAGCTGCCGCAGCCAGAAAGAATATTTTGCGGGGCGAGTAGCCGTATCGCAGCATGTAGCTCAGAAAGAAGTCGTGCAGTTCGTATGGACCGATGATTTCTTCGGTGGGCTGAACGGTGGCTTCGGTTTCGCCGGTCGGCAGGAGTTCGGGCGAGACCGGAGTGTTGAGGATGTCCTTGAGCAGTCGTCGCGTTCCGACGTTCGACGAGGTGTCGGCGATACGGTTGACCAGGCTCCTCACCAACGTCTTGGGGATACCCGCGTTCACTCCGTACATAGATATATGATCGCCGTTGTACGTAGTCCAGCCGAGAGCGAGTTCCGACATGTCGCCCGTTCCCACCACCAGTCCGTTGCACTTGTTAGCATAGTCCATCAGGATTTGCGTCCGTTCCCGCGCCTGCGTGTTCTCGAACACCGTGTCGTAAACCTCCGGATCATGTTCCAGACTCTTGAAATGCAGAAGACAGGCTTCCCGTATGTCGATAGTTTTCGATTCGACGCCCATCTCCCGCATCAGCGCCACGGCGTTGTTCGCCGTGCGCCGGCTCGTGCCGAAGCCCGGCATGGTGATTCCCGCAACGTTCGTTCGCTCCATCTTCAGCTTGTCGCAGACGTTCGCGCAAACCAGAAGCGCGAGGGTGGAATCGAGACCGCCCGAAACGCCCACCACCATGCGCTGCGCTCCCGTGTGCAACACTCTCCGGGCGAGACCTCCCGTCTGGATGGCGAAAACCTCGTCGAGAGTTTCGCTCTCGTCCGAAGCGGGAACGAAGGGCAGAGGATTGACGCGGCGGTGAAGCCCGACGGTCGTTTCCCTAAAGTCCGCGCGGACAAACGTGTAATCCTCGTCGCGGCGGCAGGCGAACGACGTGTTCTTCATCCTTCGCGCCCGAAGCAGATCGGTGTCGATGTCCGAAATCGCAAGCTGTTCGTCGAACGAGAATCTTTCAGCCTCGCACAGCTGCACCCCGTTTTCGTAAATCAGCCCGTTGCCCGCGAAAACCAGGTCGGTGCTCGATTCGCCCCGTCCCGCTCCCGCATAAACGTAGCCCGCGATGCATCGCGCCGACTGCTGCTCGACGAGAGCCTTGCGGTAGGCGTGTTTGCCCGTCAGCTCGTTGCTCGCCGAGAGGTTGAAAACTACGGTTGCCCCCGCCCGACAGTGTCGCGCGCTCGGAGGATCGGTAGCCCACAAGTCCTCGCATATCTCCGCCGCTATCGCTACCCTTTCGTTGCCGATCAGCAGACGCGGCGTAAAGGGATACTCGCGGTCGAGCCTCACCGTGCTGCCCGAAGCCTCGTCGGCCGAAGCGAACCAGCGTTTTTCCTGAAATTCGTTGTAGTTTGGAAGAACAGTCTTTGGGACAAAGCCCAGTATCGCCCCTCCGCGCAGCCACGCCGCCACGTTGTAGAGCTTGCCCTCGAACCTCAGCGGCAAGCCCGCCGCCGTGAGAAGTTCGGGCATCGAAGCCGATGCGCTCCGCAAGTCGAAAAGCGCTCTTTCGGCGCCGTCGAGCAGCGCGGACTGAAAGAACAGATCGCCGCACGTGTAGCCCGTAATCGCAAGTTCGGGGAAACAAAGCGCTTCAACCCCCTCGTCGTTCGCCCGCCGCATCATCGCCTCGATGCGCCGCGCATTGTAGCCGCAGTCCGCCACCCGCAGGTCGGGAACCGCTGCCGCCACCTTTAAAAAACCGTGATTCATCGTTCGTTATTTTTTCTTGCTTTTCTTGCGTCGCCCTTTTTCCTTTTGTTCGACGTGTATCAGTTGAAAATCTATGTGCTTTTGGAGGAGATCGGCGTGAACGAGCTTTACCGTTACCTTGTCGCCCAGCGTATAAGTCACGCCCGACGACTGCCCGACGATTCGATAGTTCTCCTCGTCGAAATAATAAAAATCGTCCTTCATGGTTCTCACCGGAATCATCCCCTCTATCTTGTTTTCGATAATCTCGACGTAGATTCCCCACTCCGTCACTCCCGAAATGAGACCCTCGTACACCTCGCCTATCTTGTCCTGCATGAACTCGATCATCTTATACTTGATCGAAGCCCGCTCAGCTTCCGCCGCCCGCTGCTCCATTGCCGAGGAATGACGGCACAAGGATTCGCTATACTCCTTGTCGGCGGATTTCCCGTCGGCGAGATACTTCGCCAGCAGTCTGTGTACCATCATGTCGGGATAACGGCGGATGGGCGACGTGAAATGAGTGTAGAACGGAAACGCCAGACCGTAGTGACCCAGATTGTCGGTCGAATACACCGCCTTAGCCATCGAACGCACTGCCAGCGTTTCTATCAGTCCCGCCTCCGGCTTGCCCTTCACCTGCGAGAGAATCTTGTTCATCTCCTTCGACAGCCGACTGTCGTCGTCCGTCTTCATGTCGTAGCCGAAACGCTTGATGAACTCGCTGAACTTGCCGAGTTTGTCGGGATTCGGCTTGTCGTGGACGCGATAGACGAAGGTTGGCGCCTTCCGTCCCGCAATCTTTTTGCCTATTCTCTCCGCAACCTTCCTGTTGGCGAGAAGCATAAACTCCTCGACCAGCTGATTGCTCTCCTTCATCTCCTTGAAATAGACGCGCAGCGGTTTTCCGTTCGCGTCGATCTCGAATTTCGGCTCTTCGCGCTCGAACGTAACGGCGCCTTCCTTGAAACGCCGCTTGCGGAGTGCGCGGGCAAGCTCGTTGAGGCGGAGCATCTCGTCGGCGAAATCGCCGCTGCCCGTCTCGATAACCGTCTGCGCCTCCTCGTAGGTGAACCGGCGCTTCGAGAGGATGAGCGTTCTGCCGAACCACTCGCTTCGGACGTTCGCCTTGTCGTCGAGTTCAAAAACTGCCGAAAAGCACAGTTTTTCCTCGTCGGGGCGAAGCGAGCAGATGAAGTTCGACAGGCGTTCGGGCAGCATGGGCACCGTTCTGTCCACCAGATAAATCGACGTAGCTCTCTTTTCCGCTTCCGCGTTTATCGAGGATGCGGGCTTGACGTAATGCGTGACGTCGGCAATGTGCACCCCGACTTCATAGTTCCCGCCGTCGAGCCGCCGCACCGACAGCGCGTCGTCGAAATCCTTCGCATCGACCGGATCGATCGTAAACGTCGCCCTATCCCTGAAATCCCGACGCTTGGCGCGCTCCGCGTCGGTGATTTTCCCCGAAATGCGCTTGGCGAGCCTGTCGATGTTTTCGGGGTAGGAATAGGGCAGATCAAACTCGGCGAGAATCGCGTGCATCTCCACGTCGGCATCGCCGGCATTGCCGAGTATGTCGATTATGTCGCCGGTGGGGTTCTTCATGCCCTTCTTCCACTCCACCACATTGGCAAGCACTTTCTGCCCGTTCTCGGCGCCCTTGAGATTGGCAAGCGGAATAAAAATATCGTAGGGCATGTTTTTGTTGTCGGTAATAACGAAGGCGTACTTCTGCGAAACTTCGAGCTTGCCCACGAACGACCGTTTCGACTTTTCGATGAGTTCGACTATTTCGCCCTCCGTGCGTCCGACCTTCTTGTTGAAGATACGCACCTTTACCCTATCGCCGTGGAAAGCGCCGTTCATGTTGTGTTCGGCTACAAACACGTCGCCCGTAGTCGATTCGTCGTCGGGCGCGATATAAGCCGATCCCTGCTTGGTGATGTCCACCTTGCCGGTCATGAAATGCTCTTCAGGCTTGGTGAATCCGTACTTTCCGGGCTGCGGATTCGCGAGAATCCCGTTGACCACCATTCCGTCGAGCAGAACGGGCAGAGCGTCGAGCATTGTCGGTTCGGCGTTGAGGGCGGCGGCAACCTGTTTGTGGGTATAAAGCTGAGCGGGACGCGCAGCGAAAATGTTGATGATTTTTCGCAGGAAGTCAGGTTTCTTTTTTTTCGATTTTTTACTCATTTTCCAATAACAATGTATTTAATCGCGGAAAGCACATTTCTCTCCGATTTCAGTTTGCAAAAGTACATATTTTAATCATAGTGCAAAACAGAGATCGCAAATCGGGGGCAACGCCTCCGCAACAGCGTGCAGCGCAACCGCTCCGCAATCCGACGCGCAGGCTAATGTTTTCGCGCGTTTCGCGGTTAGGGATGTGTTGGAAATAACTTAGCACACAGATGACGCGGATGACGCAGATGACACAGATTCGAATCCGCGTTAAGTTATTTGTTCCGCATCTCTAAAATTGACGGGAGCGCCTCCGACGCGCGAAAATAAGCCTCCAGCTTGCTCATTGTTTCAAGATACTCTTTGGCGGTCAGGATTCTTATGTTTTCGTATTGTTTCAGCTCCAGCAGATGAGCGTCGCCGGATATTATGTAGGCTGCATTTCCCGCCGCGCCGCATGCAATGTATTTGTTGTCGGGTGTATTCCCGTTTCTGTTGCGTGACCGTTTCGGAGGCGTCGCCTTACGGCCCTTCAGCGCTATCTTTCTTATGTAAGACTTTGTTTCGTCTGCATCAGCGCAAAACTTGGGTCGGTTGACTGCGTCTGTAAATTCCGCCAGTATTTCTTTCGTGACATATAATTTGTCAACGCAATTGAAGACCCTTTCAATTACTTTTCTCGGTTCTCCGCCCAGAATGAACGCGGAAACAACGATACTGGCATCCACCACGATTTTCATTTGCTTTTAGCGTTTTGCTCTTCCCTGTACAGTCTTATTTCTTCGGCGATGACCTCTTCGGTAATTCCGTACTCTGCCGCAAGACTTTCTCCGTATGCGTAAATATGATCCAATTCATTCCTGTCTTTGATATACGATTTCGCAGCAGACC
>JAITHX010000176.1 GCA_031279735.1 Prevotellaceae bacterium | reverse complement strand
TCTCGACAACAAGACGGAGAAACACTACCAGACAATATTCTACATTTTCTTCAAGCTCATGGGACAGTTCGTTCAGGCGGAACCCCGCAGCGCCGTCGGTCGCGCCGACGCTGTCGTGACCCTTTCCGACACGGTTTACATCTTCGAGTTCAAGCTCGCGGAGAGAGACACCGCCGAAGCCGCCCTGAAACAGATAGACGACAGATGCTACGCCATGCCCTACGCCGCAAGCGGAAAGCGGGTGGTGAAGGTCGGAGCCGAGTTCAGCTCCGAAACGAGAACTTTGGGAAAATGGAAAGTTAAAAAATAGACACACTGTTTTTTTTATAACTTTGGACGTTATTAGAAAAAAATTAAAACATAAAAAACTCTGTAATTTAATAAAATAAAACAACGAATCATGGATGAAAACTTAGAACTTGGCATAGGCACAAGAGTGGAACACGACAGATACGGTGAAGGTTTCGTATGTAAAAACAGCTTAACCTCCTACGAAATAATTTTCGAACGCGGAGGCAAAATGAGTTTCGGAAAAACCAATATATTGAGAGACATGAAAGTCCTCGAAACGGTAGAGGACACTCAGCCCCGCCTCGCGCTCGAAGAAGTCGTGGCGGCGCTCACCGATATTCTGGAACGTTATGCAGGACTGACGCCCGATGCCCCCATCGCCGACCGCTGGAAAGGCGGCACGCTGACTCTTGCGCCCGGCAACGGATCGCAGCCCAAGGAAATACCCCTCGACGTGTTTTTTCACAAAATCGTTATGGTCAGAGACAAGTTGCGCGTGCTGGAGCAAAACATCAACAGCAGCTCCTCGCTCTCCCAGCAGGAAAAAATCAATATCCAGAAATATATCACCAGCGCCTACGGCTCGCTTACCACCTTCAACGTCCTTTTTAGGGAGAAAGACGATTACTTCGTGGGCGCCAGCAAAAAGGAAGATTAAAGAAAATTCATACCATAAAGTAAATTAATGAATAGATTAAATGTAAAAAATCCATCAGGTGTCACGACGCCATTCTATTACTACGATCTCGAACTGTTGAGCCGGACGCTTGGCGCCGCCGCCGCCGAAGCTCAAAAAAGAGGATACGTTCTCCATTACGCGACAAAAGCCAACGCCAATCCAACTCTGCTGAAAATGATTTTCAACGCCGGATTCGGCGCCGACTGCGTCAGCGGCAACGAAATTCGACGCTCGATAGAATGTGGCGCCAACCCGAAACTCATAACCTTCGCCGGCGTAGGCAAAACCGACGCCGAAATAAACCTCGCTATCGACAGCGACATCTTTTGCTTTAACTGCGAATCCGTTCCCGAACTTGAAAACATCAACGCCCTCGCTCGCGCCAAAGGCAAAATCGCCAGCGTCGCAATACGAATAAATCCCGACATCGACGCTAGTACTCACGCTCACATATCCACCGGAAAAAAAGAAAACAAATTCGGAATAGCCGCCGCCGACCTCGACAGCGCAATGGAAACAGTCAAATCGTCGAAAAACCTGAAATTCGTCGCCCTCCATTTTCACATAGGCTCGCAGATCAGCGACATGAATGTGTTCGCAAATCTCTGCGCGCGAATCGGCGACTTCAACCGAATCTTCATCGAACGGGGACTCCCCCCGCAACACCTTAACGCCGGAGGCGGACTGGGCGTAGATTACAGCGATCCCGACAAAAATCCCGTCCCCGACTTCGCCGCCTACTTCCGCGTGTTCGAACAAAACCTGAAGCTCCGCACGGATCAGACTCTGCACTTTGAACCCGGACGCTCGATAGTTGCACAGTGCGGCTCGCTCATATCGACTGTGCAGTACCTGAAACGCAGCGGAAGCAGGGAGTTTGTCGTCCTCGACGCCGGCATGAGCGACCTGATTCGTCCCGCGCTCTATCAGGCGCATCACCGCATCGAAAACCTCTCGTCCGACAAACCTTCGGCAATCTACGACGTGGTGGGACCAATCTGCGAATCGGCAGACTGCTTCGCGAAGGACATCGCTCTCCCCCAAACCCGCCGAGGCGACACGATAGCCCTGCGTTCCGCCGGAGCTTACGGCGAAGTAATGGCTTCGCGCTACAATCTGAGAGATTTGCCGAACACCGTTTTTTCGGAATGATACTCCCGTCATGACCGAAAACAGCAATAACGCCGCGCTCAATCCCGAACGCGCAGCATTGGCGGGGCTTGTCACCGACGCTCAGACCCTCGCCCGTTCAAAAGAATACCTCGACGAGCTGGAGTTTCTCGCCGAAACAGCCGGCATCGTCGCCCTCAAACGATTCACCCAGCGTTTGCCCCATCCCGATCCCAGAACTTTCATAGGTTCGGGTAAAGCGGCCGAAATAAAAGCATGGCTGCAAGAAACGGAAACATCTCTCGTGATATTCGACGACGAACTCTCGCCCTCCCAGCTCCGAAATCTTGAACGCGACCTCGAATGTCGTATCCTCGACCGCACGGCACTGATCCTCGAAATATTTGCCCGCAGAGCCAAAACCGCTTACGCCAAAACGCAGGTCGAACTCGCCCAGTATCAGTATATGCTGCCGCGACTGACACGCATGTGGTCGCACCTCGAACGCCAGAGCGGAGGCGCAGGATTCAGAATGAGAGGACCCGGCGAAACCCAGCTCGAAACCGACCGCCGAATAATTCTCGTCCGCATCGCGAAACTGAAGGAGCATCTGAAAAAAATCGACAGGCAAATGGCGTCGCAGCGAGGCAACCGCGGAGGTCTGGCAAGACTTGCTCTGGTCGGATACACCAACGTGGGCAAATCGACGCTGATGAACCTTCTGAGCAAGTCGAACGTGTTTGCCGAAAACAAACTCTTTGCAACGCTCGACACAACGGTGAGAAAGGTCGTTGTCGAAAATCTCCCTTTTCTCCTGTCCGATACGGTGGGCTTCATTCGCAAACTCCCGCATCAGCTCGTCGAATCGTTCAAATCCACCCTCGACGAAGTGCGGGAAGCCGACCTCCTCCTGCATGTCGCCGACATTTCGCACCCCAACTTTGAAGAACAAATCCGCGTCGTCGCCGATACTCTCAAGGAAATAGGCGCCGGCGAAAAACCCGTCTATCTCGTCTTCAACAAAATCGACGCCTATTCATTCGTCGAAAAAGACGAAGACGACCTCACGCCTCCGACACAAATCAACGTCAGTCTCGACAGCCTTAAAGACAGCTGGCTCGCAAAGTCCAACTCGCCGTGCATATTCATCTCGGCTAAGGAACGAACGAACATGACCAAACTGAAGGACGACATCTACAAGATGGTCGCCGAAATAGACGCAGGGAGATACCCGTTCGGAAATTTCATCTGGTAAACAAACATCTTTTATTTATGATAAAAAAAATAAAATCCGAAGGCAAATGCCTTTATTGCGGCAATACTTATTCCAAATCGGCAATCAACCGTCATATTGCAACGCATCTCGCGCAGAAAGTACAGGAGAACAAAAAAGGTATATCCTTTACGGTGAAAGTGGAAGCGAAGTCACATTATATCCCCGAAGCGTCGTACTTCCTTTCGCTTTGGGTGGACGGCGAAACAGGATTCGACGAACTCGACTATTTTCTGGGTTGCATCTGGCTCCAGTGTTGCGGACACTTGAGTCATTTCCGAAAACCCTACAACTCCGTAAAAAGGGACTACGACGGTCTGGCAAATGACATCGTCAAGCAATTCAGAGAGACAGGACACTTAGGCGTGCCGGAAGATTGCGACGAATATTTCAGCCGCGACGACGAAACTTTCTCAATGGAAGAAAAGGTGAAGAACGCTTTCTACTCGAAACTGAAAATAAAGTATGAATACGACTTCGGCAGTACCACCGAATTAACCCTGACGGTGACGAACCGCTACGAGATTGAAGCCGACGAAAGAATAGTTCTTCTCTCCAGAAACGAACCGCCGGCAATTTATTGCCGTGCCTGCAACGAAAGAATTGCAATCTACGTATGCACCGTACACGCATTTAACGAAGAATGTGTTTTCTGCGAAGAATGTGCCAAACAGCATGCGGCGGAATGTCCCGACTTTGAAGACTATGCCGCAATGACCATAGTTAATTCTCCCCGTTTCGGCATTTGCGCCTACAATGGCGGAACTATCGATACGGAGAGAGACGGCATCTACGGTCAATAGCCGCCGCCAGCTGTTCGGAGTTTGCTCAACGGCATGTTCTTGCACGATGCATCCGGCTGGCAAATACACTAACGGATGCAATGCCGATTGAGCTATATCGTCCGGGGTTTTCATTAACCCCGGACTTCGTCATCTGTGTCATCCGTCACATCTGTGTGCTAAAAATCCGAACTGCATCCTTTATAAGTTATTTCTAACACATCCCTTACGCGGATTTGAATCCGCGTCGAATCCTCATCATCTGCGTCTGAAAGCGAAAACGTCCCGCGGTTGTGAACGGGACGTTTTCAGAAATATAACATTTATTGAAGGGTACGTAAGAGACCGTGCGCGACGGGCTTACAGAGGGTATTCGTCGAAAGCGTAGAGTATTGTCGAGAGGTAGCGTTCGCCCGTGTCGGGCAGGACTACCACTATGGTCTTGTCCGCGTATTCGTCCCTGAGGGCGATTTGCGTGGCGGCGAAAGCTGCGGCGCCGGAGGATATTCCCACCAGAAGCCCCTCGGTTTCGGCGAGTTTCCGGCTGGCGCGTATTGCCTCGTCGTTCGACACGGTGATGACGCGATCCACGAACGCCGAATCGTAGTTGCGCGGAACGAAACCCGCGCCTATCCCCTGAATCTTGTGAGGACCCGGCGAACCGCCCGACAGCACGGGGGAATCCGCCGGCTCGACGGCTATTATTTCCGCCGCCGGATTCAGTTCCTTCAAACGTTTGCCTGCGCCGCTCACCGTTCCGCCCGTTCCGACGCCCGCAACGAAGACATCGACCTTTCCGCCGGTATCGCGCCACACCTCCTCGGCGGTGGTTCGGTAGTGAATGGCGGGATTTGCGGGATTGTCGAACTGCTGGAGCACTGTTGCTCCCGGAGTTTCCTTGCGCAGGGCTTCGGCTTTGCTTATCGCGCCCTTCATCCCTTCGGCGCCGGGCGTAAGCACGAGATGCGCGCCGAGAGCCTTCAGGAGATTTCTCCGCTCCACGCTCATGGTTTCGGGCATGGTGAGAATCAGTTTGTAGCCCTTGGCGGCGGAGACGAACGCCAGCCCTATGCCGGTGTTGCCGCTGGTGGGTTCGATGATCGTGGCGCCCGGCTTGAGCAGTCCGCTCGCTTCGGCGTCCTCGATCATTGCCAGAGCGATACGATCCTTCACGCTGCCGGCGGGATTAAAGTATTCGAGCTTGGCTATCAAACGTGCGCGGATAGCCTTTGATTTTCCGTAAGAGGAAAGCTCCAGCAGGGGAGTGTTTCCTATTAATTCGGTCAGCTGATTGAAAATTTTAGCCATAATTTTTTACAAACAATTTAATTAATAATATATGAACCTACTATGTCTAATTCCATCATTGAAATTACGATGCAAAGATAAGGAGTCGGCGTTTTTTGCGAAATAGCATATTTGTGGTATTTTTGCAGCCGGAAACAAACTTTTGACAATGCGTACATTTATCTTAGCAGACAATCAGGATATTACTCGCGAAGGAACGATTTCGCTGCTCCATAGATTTTCGCTTGCCGATTCAATCCTGACGGCATCCGACAGCAGCGAACTCAAATCGAAACTCGCATCATCGCCCGAAGCGGCAGTGGTGCTCGACTATACGCTTTTCGATTTCTCGGAATCGAGAATGATGAACATGAAACAGAAATACCCCGAATCGCTCTGGCTTCTGTTTTCCGACGAACTGTCGAAACATTTTCTGCGACAAGTGCTGTTCTCCGGCCAGCAGTTCGGCGTGGTGATGAAAACCGACCCGAAAGCCGCCATAATCCAAGCCCTGCAAAACGCGGCAAACAACAAAACCTATCTCTGCGATTTCGCCGCCGCCATACTCGACGAGGGCGTCCCCGAATCGGGCGAACACGACAAACTCACCGCAAGCGAACGCATGGTGCTGCACGAAATAGCGCTCGGAAAAACAACCAAGGAAATAGCTTTCGAGAAGAATCTCAGCTTTCACACCGTAAACACACACCGTAAAAACATCTTCCGCAAACTCGAAGTGAACAACGTCCACGACGCCATCAAATATGCCCTGCGTGCAGGAATAATTGACCTCACCGAATACTATATTTAATAAATTAACTTATCTTTGCAAAAAAAATACACTAAAGAATAATATTTGGTTAAGTATGAAAAAGATTAGTTTAATGTTGTTTATCGTAATCGCGGCACTATCCTGCGGCGATCAGTACGAGGAGAAAACAGGCGCAAACTTCGAAGGAACATGGACGCTTCACGAATCGCGCATGTACTACGATTCAACCGGAAGCGGATTGCAAACGGATACCGCCGGAAACCCTATCACGGACACCCTCCTGTATTCCTTCAATAATCCGCTCGACGAACGGCGTTTCATGCACATCCGTCCTTTCAACAGCGAAAAGCTTCTCCTCTTCTACACCAGAGGACGCTACGATTCCTCTTTCTTCTTCAGAGTGGACGAAAACATCCTCTTCGTTCGACGGGTTATGGATTCTGTCCCCGTAAAAATTCCCTACAATATCAACGGGCGCGATACCTTCGAAATCGTATATCGCCCCCTGAAACCTCTGAATCCGCAAACGGAGTACGAACCTGAAAAATACTACGGAACTCTTTCGTTTTCCGAAGGCGCGAGTTTAAACATGATGGTAAGGCGATATAAAACCGACCCGAACGGCTCGCCCACAGGCATTCTGCTCTACGAAGACCTTTACATGCGACCGGACGAGAATTGAAAGTTGAAAGTTGAAAGTTGAAACTCGCCTCCAGTGCAAAACCGATTGCTGACAGCAGTCGGTTTTTTTATGGACGAGTTAATTGTTAATTGTTAATTGTCAATGCCTGAAGGACGTACGGAGAGAGACGGAGACGCTGAGCCGCAGACATTAACAACTAACAAGAAGAATACGGACTTGAAATCGTAACCCGGTTTAGCAGCGGAAAGCGAATGCTCAAAGAACCGAGAACAATAATCTACGATTCAAAACTTTCAATATCATAACTCTTTTACGCGGCTGAACAACTTAACCCCGCAGATTCAAAACGTCGCATACCGAAAGTATGCGACGCTTTTGTTATATGGCAGTCATACGATTTTTATACGATTATTATACGATTGTTATACAGCGGTTTGCCGATGCGTGCCGAATCGAATTCCGCGTCTGTCTTTCCGTATAACACTGTGGTTTAGCATGTAACACTGCCGCTGTTTAACTCTTAACAGTACCGCTGTCTGCCGGTAGACAGTGCCGCTGTCTGCCGGTAGACAGTGGCACTGTCAGCCCACGAGACAGTGCCGCTGTCAGCCACGAGACAGTGCCGCTGTCAGCCATTAGACAGTGCCGCTGTCAGCCATTAGACAGTGTCGCTGTCCAACATTTGATGCCTTCTTGATGTTTGGAAATCAACAATGTAGAGGCATGCAAAAATCAGTCGATATTTCGCGCTTCAAACGGGCGTTTTTTTTGCCTCGCGACAGTGTTTTTTTACTCGTCGAAACGGCGCGAATGGCGCGACGCCTTTTTTGCGAATCATGTTGCGGCGGCGTCTGATTAATTA
>JAITHX010000249.1 GCA_031279735.1 Prevotellaceae bacterium | reverse complement strand
GACGGTCATTGCGGGCTTGACCCGCAATCTTTTCCATCTCCCGAACACTCCTCCGCTCTCCCCGCCGTCCGCAGGTCATTTCAAGTAACAGTTTTGCAAAAAATGCGACAGTCCAGTTTGCGACACAACCGGAGTTCTGGAATTAATTGTTAATTGTTAATTGTTAATTGTTAATGCCTGCGGCTCAGTATCTCCGCTTCACTCCACCCGTCCGACAGGCATTAACAATTAACAATTAACCATTAACAATTAATTATGAATTGCCTGACGGAAAGTCGGACAGTTCATAATTCTCCCCGCGTCCGTCAGGCAATTCATAATTCATAATTTATAATTCATAATTCATAATTCATAAGCCTCTGCGCCCCTTGCGGTAAAAAAACACCTCGACGCGGTGAAGAACCGCACAGTAGCAGAACCTGATTTCTTATTACAAAACCGGTACCTTCAGGGATAGGATCAACGGATTCACGCCACCACCAAATTCGCGAAATGCGGACAATAAAAAATATTTTCGTTGCGACTTGCAGGTTTTGCGTAGCGGTATTAACTTTGGGCGAAAATTTACGGAAAAAATGAACGAAGACTTTCTGCAATTCATATGGAACTATAAATTGTACGATCCATCGAGTTTAAAAACAAATACGGGAGAAACAGTGGAAATCCTTTCGGCAGGGAGCCGAAACCGCGATTCGGGACCGGATTTCCACGATGCGAAGATAAAAATCGGCGACACGCTCTGGGTCGGCTCCGTCGAAATACACGTGAAAGCCTCGGAATGGTACGTACACGGTCATCACGACGACAAAGCGTATCGCAACGTGATACTTCACGTCGTGACGCACGACGACGCCCTCGTGCGACGCTCCGGCGGAGAAATACTGCCGACGCTGAAAATCTCGTATTCCGAAGCCGTAGGCAAGCGTTACGCGGAACTCAGCGAATCACGCTCGGAAATACCCTGCGCGGAACACGTCGCCAAAGTCGATTCCTTCAAATTCAGCTTCTGGCTCAACCGGCTCGCAACGGAAAGACTCGAACGGAAAACAGCCGAAATAAACGAACTGCTCGACAGAACGCTCAACGATTTCGAGGAGGTCTTTCACTTTGTCCTTTTCCGCGCTTTCGGATTCAAGACCAACGCGCTTCCCTTTGAAATGCTGGCGCGCTCCCTGCCCTGCCGACTGTTGAGGAAATATTCCCGCTCACTGTTCCAGCTCGAAGCCCTGCTCTTCGGTCGCGCGGGGTTCCTCGAACGCGACGACATTGAGGACGAATACTACCGTCGGCTGAAATCGGAATTTTCGTTTCTGCGATACAAGCACGAACTTGCGCCAATGGACAACTCCATCTGGAAGTATTCCAAACTGCGTCCCGTCAATTTTCCCACAGTACGCATCGCTCAGGTTGCTTCGCTGCTCAACCGGCACGAGCAGCTCTGGGAAACAATCCTCGCCCTCGACGACATGAGGCATATCCGCAGCCTGTTCGACGTCTGCGCCTCGGAATACTGGGACAGTCATTATCTTTTCGGCAAAACTGCGGCGAAACCGTCGCCGAAGAACATAGGCACAACAACGACCGACAGTCTCATGATCAACCTCGCGGCTCCGATGCTCTTCGCCTTTGCCGCCCGACGCGGCGAGGACGAACTGAAGGAGAAATCGCTGCATCTGCTCGAAATCGTCCCGCCGGAAATCAACCGGCACATCGCCGAATGGAACAAATGCAACATCAAACCGCGAAACGCGCTCGAAAGTCAGGCGCTGCTGCATCTGAAATCCGAATATTGCGCTCGCAGCAAATGCCTGAATTGCGTCGCAGGCAAGGAAATCATACAAAACCTGCCCGATACGGAATATTATAAGGAAAAGACAACAAATGCGATATACCTGTAGTTCGGACAGAAAGCCGGGATACGGGAATCCCGGTTTAAAAAAAATCATTACTTTTGTGTCGCTTTAGTCAATTGTTACAATGTCTATTAATGTTAAAAATTTAACAAAGCGTTACGGGAGTAGAGAGGTGCTGAAGAATATCTCGTTTGAAATAAAGACTGCCGGAGTCACGGGCTTTCTGGGACCCAACGGAGCGGGCAAGTCAACGATGATGAAAATCTTGTCGGGACTTATAGCGCCGGATTCGGGCACGGCGGAAATCAACGGCAGAGACGTGCTCCGCCACCCGCAGGAGGCGAAGAGAATAACAGGCTATCTGCCCGAACACAATCCGCTCTACACCGACATGTACGTGAGAGAGTTCCTCTATATGACCGCCTCCATTCACAAGGTGAACGACAAAGCCTCGGCGGTGGCGCGGGCAATAGACGCTACGGGGCTGGGCGCCGAAAGCGGAAAAAAGATAGGAACACTCTCGAAAGGATACCGTCAGAGGGTGGGACTTGCGCAAAACCTGCTCCACGATCCCGAAGCGCTGATCCTCGACGAACCCACTACGGGTCTCGACCCCAACCAGATTGTGGAAATACGCAATCTGATAAGAGAGGCGGGACGAACAAAAACCGTGATGCTTTCGTCGCATATCATGCAGGAGGTCGAGGCTATCTGCGACCGCACGGTAATAATAAACGGAGGCGAAATAGTTGCCGACGGCGAAACAGCCTCGCTGAAAATGCAGGCATCGGGAAAGATTGTCGAAATTGAATTTGCCGAACAGCCCGACATCTCGATCTTCAAAAGCGCGGATTTCGTCGAAAAGGTCGAATTGCTGAACGACGGCAGCTTTATGCTGAAGGGACGCGGCGACAGCGACATACGGGCGAAACTGTTCGGATGGGCGGTGGAGGGCGGCCTCACGATAATCGCCATGCAGCAGAAAGAACGGCGGCTTGAGGACGTATTTCGTCTGCTGACCAAACAAAATACAGGAAATTAAGTTAATTGTAAAATTTAAATGTGTATATATAATCAGTAAAAACAAAAAGAAACATTATTATGGAAAATAGAAACAACACGTCACCCCCTTCTCCGGGAGAGAACGCGCCGGCAGCGCCGGCGGGAGGAAGAATCACAACACCGTTGCCGCCGCCTCGCCCTCCCGAGAAAAAAAGCAGCGCAACGAAAACCTATCAGCTGATTTGCGTGCTTCTGGCTCTTGCGCTCATAGGGCTGGGAGCGTTCATCGCAATGGAAATGAAAAACTATGCCGAGGAAAAGGAATTTATCGTTCAGGAAAAGGAACGGGTAATTGCCGACTTGGAACAGCTTAAGGTCGATTACGGCGAACTCAGAATCGGACACGATTCGCTGAACGCCCAGCTCGATTCGGAGCGCAAGAAAATCAACACTCTTATGGACAGAGTGAAGAAAACCGAGGCTACGAACCTGAAACAGCTGAAGTCGCTGCGGCAGTACGAAACGGAAGTGCGCAACATGAAGTCGCTGCTCAAGAGCTATGTGCATCAGATTGATTCCCTCAGTCTCGTGAACAAACGCCTGAGAGACGAAAACGTCAAGGCGAGAACCGAAGCCTCGCAGTCGAAACGGCAGGCGGAACAGTTCGCTCAGGAAACCTCGGCGCTCAAATCTCTTGTGGACAAGGGCAGCGAAATAAAAGTGCGCGACATTACGGTAGTGGCGCTCACGAACAAGGACAAAACTACCGCCAGAGCAAGGCAGGCGGAACAGATAAAAATCTGCCTCACGCTGATAGAAAACAGTATCGCCAAAAAAGGCTCGCGAATGGTTTATGTGAGAATAAAATCGCCCGACGGAAGCCTTCTTTCCGAAAGCGTCACCAATCTGTTCAGTCCTGCCGGCGGCGGAGCGAAACTGATTTATTCGGCGACACGCGAAGTGGACTATGCCGGCGACGATCTGGACGTATGCGTGTTCTATCGCGACAAGGATTTCCTTTCCGGCGCCTTCGACGTCGAGGTGTTTCTCGACGGGGTATTTGTCGGAGCAACACAGCTCATACTCAAATAACCTCATGCACGACACGTAACCGACACATAACCGACACAACAGAAAACTTCCATGAAAACTTTTATACTTTCGCTGTTGCTCGTTTTTGCATACGCAACAGTTTGTGCCGACGGCGGGTTATATCTTTTTCCGAAAGGAGCGCGCGCCGCCGGCACGGGCGGAAACGGACTTCTTGCCGGCGACATCTGGTCGGCATACAACAATCAGGCGGGACTGGCTTTTGTCGATAAGCCAAGCGCCGGCGTTTATTACGAAAACCGATTCCTCGTGGAACGATTCGGAATAAATGCCGGCGTTTTTACTCTTCCAGCCCTCGCCGGTACCTTCGGAATGACTATGGCTTACACGGGCATTGAGGATTATGGCGAAACCCGAATCGGAATAGGCTACGGAAAACGGCTCGCAAGCAAACTTGCAATGGGCATACAGCTCAATTATCATCTGCAAAGTTTCGCTTCGGGACACCCTTCCCTCTATGCTTTTACGGGCGAAGTCGGCTTGATTGCCGAACCGGCGAAAAACATATTGATAGGAGTGCACGTATTCAATCCCACGTTCTCGAAACTCAATTCCAAGTACGAAGACCCCGTACAGGTAATCCTCACCGCAGGCGCAGGTTATGTGACCGAAAAACTCGCAGTTAGCGCCGAAGTCGAAAAAAAGCGAACGGGCGATCCCATTCCGCGTTTCGGCATAGAATACGCCCTGTTCCGAAAAATCCGCTTTCGCTCCGGCGTAGGTCTGAATCCTGTAACTATACATTTCGGCGCAGGCTGGAATACCGGAAAATTCCTGTTCGACTTTGCTTTCTCACACCACGAAACACTCGGATTCAGTCCGCAAATCGGCGTGGGATACAGGTTTCGATAGTTGCGACATTTGCACATTAAGAATATATAGTATACTTTTGCAACGAAATTTTGGAACTATAATGCTATAAAATTGAGGATGAAAAGAAGATGAAAAAAAAAATAGTCGTACTCGGAGGCGGCGAAAGCGGAACAGGCTCCGCAGTGCTGGCTCAGCAAAAGGGATTCGAAGTGTTTTTGTCCGACAATGGACGACTTTCTCCCGAAAATAGAAATATCCTGACGAAATATAACATACAGTTTGAAGAACGAGGACATACGCACGAACTTATTCTCGACGCTGACGAAATAATCAAAAGTCCCGGAATACCGGAAGTTGTTCCCATAATGAAGGAAATAAGAAAGAGAAACATTCGCGTTATTTCCGAAATAGAATTCGCCGGACGTTACTGCGACGCAAAGAAAATCTGCATCACCGGCAGCAACGGAAAAACCACTACTTCCTCTCTGATTTACTTCCTGCTCAAGAACGCGGGGCTAAACGTGGGGCTTGCAGGCAACATAGGCAAAAGTTACGCCTATCAGGTCGCAACGGATAAATTCGACTACTATGTGCTCGAAATAAGCAGTTTTCAGCTCGACGGAATGTACGACTTCAAAGCCGACATAGCCGTGCTGCTCAACATCACTCCCGATCACCTCGACAGATACGACTATGTTTTTCAAAACTACGTGAACTCGAAGTTCAGAATCACCCAGAACATGCGCAAGGAGGATTGCTTTATCTTCTGTTCCGACGACGAAATAACCATGGGCAATCTCAACAAGATAGTCCTCAAGACTAAAATGCTCCCCATCTCGCAAACCGAAATAATCAGAAAGGACGGTGCCTGCCTGCTGCAAAACAAAATCGTGGCGAAATACAACGATTCCGACTTTGAAATGCTGCTCAAAGACCTTGCCCTGAGCGGTCTCCACAACGTTTACAATTCGATGGCGGCAGCCGTGGCAGGGAAAATACTCGAAATAAGCAATGCGGTTATCCGCAACAGCCTCATGGGATTCAAGGGAGTGGAACACAGACTCGAAAAAGTGAAGAAAATACGGGGCGTGGAATTTATTAACGATTCCAAAGCCACCAACGTCAATTCCGCATGGTATGCGCTGGAAAGCGTGCCGGGGAAAATTGTCTGGATTGTCGGCGGAACGGACAAGGGCAACGACTATTCGGCTCTGATGGAACCCGCCAGAAAGAAAGTGAAGGCTATAGTCTGCCTCGGCATAGACAACAAGAAAATCATCGAAATATTCCAAAACATCGTCCCCACCATCACCGAAACCCGTTCGGCAAAAGATGCCGTGTCGCAATGCATGGCGTTGAGCGAACCGGGCGACACCGTGCTTCTCTCGCCCGCCTGCGCAAGCTTCGACCTCTTTGAAAACTACGAAGACCGAGGCCGGCAATTCAAAAAAGCAGTGCGCGAACTGGACTGACACGCAGCGGTGAATTAACATGCGCAGGGTTGAATTAACATTTGTATCATCTATATAATTAAGTAACGCATTTTATGAAAAGAAAACTCAGAATGGGTATGGCAGGCGGCGGCAACAACGCCTTCATCGGTGCCATACATCGCAACGCCGCGTTTTTGGACAACCATATCGAACTGGTTTGCGGCTGTTTCAGTTCCAATCCCGAAATATCTCTCGAATCGGGAAAATCCTATTACCTTCCCGAAAACAGAATCTACGGTTCCTACAAGGAGATGTTCGAAAAAGAAGTTCTGCTTCCCGAAACCGAACGCATGGATTTTGTAAGCATCGTGACTCCCAACCACTATCACTACGAACCCGCGATCATGGCTCTCGAAAGAGGGTTCCACGTGGTGCTCGACAAGCCCATGACTTTCAGCCTCGACGAAGCGAAGAAACTTAAAGCCAAAGTCGATGAAACGGGTCTGACGCTCGCTCTCACCCACACTTATTCGGGATACCCCGCCGTCAAGGAAGCCAAAGTTCGCTGCGCCCGCGGCGATTTCGGCGCAATACGCAAAGTGTATGTGGAATATCCGCAGGGCTGGCTCTCGCGAAGAATAGAACTCGAAAGCGGCAACAATGCCGGCTGGCGCACCGACCCCAAACGTTCGGGAAAAGCAGGCGGCATGGGCGACATCGGAACTCACGCATGGCATCTTTCGGAATACGTGACAGGACTTAAAGTCACCGAATTGTGCGCCGAAATCAAAGCATTCGTACCCGGACGACCGATTGACGACGACGGTGCCGCCCTCCTTAGATTCGACAACGGAGCAACCGGAGTGCTAATGGCTTCGCAAGTGGCTGCCGGAGAGGCGAACGCCCTGAAAATTCGAGTGTACGGAGAAAAAGGCGGACTCGAATGGCGTCAGCAGGAACCCAATACTCTATTGCTCAAATGGGGCGACAGACCTCACGAAATCATATCAACCGGAAGCAACACCGGAATGACCCCGCAAGCAGCTGCCTACACCCGCACGCCCGGAGGACATCCCGAAGGCTACATCGAGGCTTTCGCCAATATCTACCGCAATTTCGCCCTCACCGTGCAGGCAAAGCTCGCCGGAGAGACACCCAAACCGGAATGGCTTGACTTCCCGACAGTGGACGACGGATTGAGAGGAATGCAGTTCATCGAAACTATCGTGAAGTCGGGCTACGACAACAACGTGAAATGGGTTAAATGGATTGAATGAATTGAATGAATTTTCTTTTTTTTAAATGAACTGTTCCAGTCGAGCGCTCTCATTTGTCGGAGCGCTTTTTTTAAGTCTGTGGTCAAGCTGTTCCGAAAGCGACGGACATTTCGCGGTGTCCGATGCGGAAAGTCTCGTGAAAATCGAATTGACGGAAGGCGGCAACAATGTCGCGCTGTCGAAAACCGAGAGCGGCGAATGGTTTGCCGGCGGGTTCGCCGCCAATCCGACAAACATGAACAACCTGAAAAAGATACTCTCCGGCATAGAAATGCAGTACCCGCTTCCAAATATGCTTGATTCGATCTATCCCGCGCGACGAATAGCCGGCGAAGGTCTGCGCCTCCGGGCTTTCGGACGAAACGGACTTGTGCGCGACTTCTCGCTGCTGTTTGCAGGCGACGACGGAACAATAGCGCTCGCAGCCGGCGGACGACAGGCTTATGTCGTTGACTATCCGGGCGCGGACATCGATCTTCGCGACTATCTCGTTGCGGAACCCGGATTCTGGGAAAACAGCCTCGTCTTTGCCTCCCCGCCGCACAACATCAAGCGTCTGAAAGTGGAACACACGGCGAATCCCGAAGATTCGTTTTCAATCGAAAACACCGGCGATTCGATTCTGCTCTTCGATGCGAACGGCAAGCCGGCGAAATACGACGAATACACAATGAGCCGATACCTGAGCTATTTCCGCGAAGCAAGATTCGAACGCATTATGGAACTCGACGAACTCGACGAAACCAAACGTCGCGCACTGCTCGAAACCGAACCAATGTACACTATCTCCCTGACCGCTTCGACCGCTTCGATCGCTTCGACCAACGCTGACACCGACACCGACATCGACACCATAACCTGCCGACTGTATCCCATTGCCGACGCCCGCACAGACGACTACGGCAACCCCCTCGTTTACGACCGCGATTTCTTTTGCCTCGCCATACCGCAAAAATCGCTTTTCGCCAAAGCGCGCTGGCGTGAATTTGATATTCTCCTCAAAAAACTCAACGACTTTTGATCAATTACGAATTACGAATTACGAATTACGACCGGCTTCGGCTGTACAGCCGAAGCCGGTCGTAATTCGTAATTCGTAATTCGTAATTTCGTAATTCGTAATTCGTAATTTACGCGGATTCAAATCCTACGCATCCATAGTCTCCGCGAGTTCTGCGTTCGATTCGGGCGCCCGTCCCTACGGAGCCTGAACCCCGCCCTGCGCCTTCAGATTTTCCGGCTTCCGGCGTTGTTTTCGAGACTCGCATGTTTTTCGACATAATTCGTGCGTTTCGACCGTCTTTTACGTTTTTGAAGCCTCCATGCGTTCAGCGCGATACGGTCTATGTTCGCGGCACCCCGACTGTAACGTCCTGAAACAAACCTCGCTGTCGTCATTTCTTCGTCCTTCCTATAGCCTTCCTGTATCCTTCCTATACCCTTCCTATACCCGAAACGACGATATGCTCTGCGGCATTTACAGCGACTGTTCGCGCTCCATGACACTGCCGGACAAGTCCGAAACGGAGACCGTGATTTTGGCTGTCTCCATGTCGCCGCTTTCCCGCGCCGCGGTGTAAATCCGCCTGCAGCCGACACTGTGCGCCGCCTCGCCTTCCTCCGCGACGCCGTTTTCGCCGACTGTCATCGCCGATTCGACGGCGAAGCCGTCAATGA
>JAITHX010000218.1 GCA_031279735.1 Prevotellaceae bacterium | reverse complement strand
CGCAATCTTTTCCATCTCCGGAACTCTCCCCAACTCTCCGCGCTGTTTTTGCGACAGTATCATTTTGCGATATGCTTTTCATAAAACAGTCTGTATTAGACGTAAGAGGTTATCCACTTCGGGAGTTCTGAACGCAAAGGGCGCAAGGGCTTCGCGTCCTTTGCGAAGGGCGCGCGGTTACACGGGTCTTGAGGGTTTGACCGCAGCCTCCGGCGACTTTGCGCAAAGGCTTCGCAAAGGACGCGAAGCCTCTGCGCCCCTTGCGGTAAAAAAAACACCGCGACGCGGTGAAGAACCGCACAATCCTTTAATAAGGGAATAAGGTGAACGCATGCAGCTAAGGGCACTCTGAAAAATAAGGGTTTTATGGCTTTTCCACACAATTCCCGGTAGAACCCTTTTTATAAAGCAGTATTGAAGTTACGAATTACGACCGGCTTCGGCTGTATGTCCGCAGTCGGGACGTAATTCGTAATTCGTAATTCGTAATTCGTAATTGAAATCTGTGTCATCTGTGTCATCTGTGTGCTAAAAAACCGAATTATTTGACTACATTTGCGGCGGATTTTTTGAAACGTAGGTGTTATTATGCAAAAAAATAAAACTGTTAATCTGATTCTCGAGGATGGAGCGATGTTCTCGGGAACTTCTTTTGGAGAAGAATCTTTCGCTTCCGGCGAAGTTGTTTTCAACACGGCAATGGTCGGCTATCCCGAAAGCCTTACCGATCCGTCGTATCTGGGGCAAATCCTTGTGACAACCTATCCGCTGATAGGCAACTACGGAGTTCCCGAAGATTCGTTCGCGAACAATCTTTCGCTTTTCTACGAATCGGAAAAAATACAGGTGTCGGCGCTGGTCGTGTCCGACTATTCCGACGAACACAGTCACTGGAACTCGAAGCAGAGCCTGCACGAATGGCTGAAAAAGTACAGAATACCGGCGATTCAGGGCGTCGATACCCGCGAACTCACCAAAATACTGCGCGAAAAGGGTTCGATGAAGGGAAAACTCGTCGCTTCGCCCGACGATGCCCGTCCGATGTATGATCCGGAATCCGAAAATCAGGTGGCAAAGGCAAGTTGCCGCGAGATTATTCGCTACGGCAACGGCACGGGCAAGCGAATCGCTCTGGTGGATTGCGGCGTAAAGCACAACATCATCCGATGCCTCCTTCGGCGCGGCGTCGATGTGGTGCGCCTGCCGTGGGACTATGATTTCTCGACCGTTGAATACGACGGGCTGTTTATTTCCAACGGTCCGGGCGATCCTTCGCACTGTCGGATCACCATCGAGCGCATCCGGCGCGCATTTGCCGACAACAAACCCGTGTTCGGGATCTGCATGGGCAACCAGCTGATGGCAATGGCGGCAGGCGCGAAAACCTACAAGCTCAAGTACGGACATCGAAGCCACAATCAGCCCGTTCGTCTTGTCGGCACCAGCAAGTGTCTGATAACCGCGCAGAATCACGGCTATGCGGTTGACCCCTCCGGGTTGGACAGCGATTGGGAAGAGCTGTTTGTCAACATGAACGACGGCTCGAACGAGGGAATAAGACACAAGTCGAAACCATTCTTCTCTGCTCAGTTTCACCCTGAAGCGGCAAGCGGCGCAACCGACGCCGATTTCCTCTTCGACGACTTCGTGAAGACGGTCGAAAACCTTCGCTGAATCATGACAGTTAGATCGATGACCGGCTACGGAAAAGCCGAAAAAACAACGTCGGGCAGCAAATTCACCGTCGAAATACGGTCGCTCAATTCCAAGCAAATCGACATTTCGCTGAAAACTCCGCAGCCCTACCGCATGCTCGAAATGGAAATACGCAAACTCGTGACGGCAGCCGCCATAAGGGGCAAGCTCGACGTTGCGCTTACCTGCGAATCGCTCGCCGGCAACACCAGCGCCACTTTCAACGACAAGGCGTTCAAAACCTATTTCAACTCCATTTCGACCGCCGTCCGCGAATTGGGTCTCAACCCCGATTCGCAGGAGTTCGTCTCCGCCATATTGAGGCTGCCCGAAGTGCTCGTTCAGAACAACGAGGAACTCGATCCCTGCGAAACTGCCGCCGCTCTCGACTGTTGCTCCGAAGCGCTGCACGCTCTCGACGTTTTCCGTCTCCGCGAAGGCAAAGCGCTGATAGACGACATTATGAACCGAATCGCCGCCATAGAACTCAGTCTCGCCGCCATTGCTCCCTACGAAAAGGCGCGAATCGAAAAGGTTCGTCTTTCGATAAGAAACGAACTGAACAAAATCGAACTCGTTTCCGAAATAGACAACAATCGCTTTGAACAGGAACTGGTTTACTATATCGAGAAAATCGACGTCACCGAAGAAAAGGTCAGACTGGCGCAGCACTGCTCCTTCTTCCGTCAAACCGTTGACCGGGAAGCTATACCCGGACGAAAACTCGGATTTATCGCTCAGGAAATAGGACGCGAAATAAATACCATAGGCGCCAAGGCGAACGATGCCGACATTCAGAAGATTGTGGTGGAAATGAAGGACGAACTCGAAAAAATCAAGGAACAGCTGCTTAATATTCTCTGACGTATTCCTCAGCATATTCCTCAGCATATTCGCACCTCCGTTCGCCATGCAGAATTATCGCTATCTCACCATCGCCGCTCCCTCCGAAGGCTTGTACAAAGAAAAAGGAAGCCGCTTCATAGCCCTCGCCTATCCGGCGGTTTCCGAAGACGAAATACGGGAACGGCTGCACGAAATACGAAAAAAACATTACGACGCTCGTCATCACTGCTACGCTTTCCGGCTTGGCTTCGACGGCGCAACGATGCACGCCTCCGACGACGGCGAACCGTCGGGCACGGGCGGGCGACCGATACTCGGACAGCTACAGTCGCACAATCTTACGAACATAGCGGTATTTGTGGTTCGATACTTCGGCGGCATAAAGCTCGGCGTGCCCGGACTGATAAACGCTTATCGTTCCGCCGCAGCCGACGCCATACGGAATGCAGTCGTGAAGGAGGACGAGGACAAGATTTCGCTCGTCGTGACCTTCGACTACCTTGATATGAACCATGTAATGACAATCATCAAGGAAGAGCGGGCGGAAATCGTCGACCGGCATTTCGATGCAATATGCAGAATGGAAATTCGCATCGGACGAAGCAAACTGGAAAAACTGCAAAGTAAAAGTAGTTTTAAAGTAGTTATAAAGAACTAATTCTTAATTTTTAATTTCTAATTTCTATGATATTTTTTACAGCAGACACGCATTTTTGCCATGCCAACATCATATCGCTTTGCGGGCGACCCTTTTCGGATGTTGCGCAAATGAACGAAACTTTGATTGCAAACTGGAACGAATGTGTGAATCACAATGACGAGATTTATATACTCGGTGATTTCGCCTTCAGGGGAAGCACATTGGAAACCAACCGAATTGCAAAGAGCCTAAATGGACGAAAGCACCTGATCAGAGGCAATCACGACAAATTCGCCGACGACACGAAGTTCGACCGCAGCAATTTCGAGTGGATCAAGGATTATTATGTTTTGAACTATCGGAAAACAAAATTCGTCCTCTTTCATTACCCCATACTCGAATGGGACGGATACTACCGCGGCTCCGTTCATCTTTACGGTCACGTGCACAACAGCGGAATGGACGGTAGCGATTCCGATAAATTCAAAATGCTTGGCAAAAGAGCAATAAACGTGGGCGTTGACCTCAACGACTATCGACCCGTAAGCATAGAGAAAATATTAACTGAATTATAAATTACGAATTACGAATTACGAATTACGAATTGTCACGAAATAACTTGACGGTTTTTTCACCGCATAGCGGTGTTTTTTTACCGCAGAGG
>JAITHX010000238.1 GCA_031279735.1 Prevotellaceae bacterium | reverse complement strand
GTCTCCGCGCCGGCTTCGGTCGACCGAAATCGACCGAATCCTACCGAAGCCGGCGCGGCGCGTCGCTACAAACGCGCAGCCATTGTATAACTACTTTATGTTTTGTTGCATGAATCGTTCCTGCAGTTCTTCGATTCGTCGGATAAGTTTTGCGAACGACAGCGAATCGCCGTAGATCATCGTGTTCTGCATTTTTTCGTAGTCTTGTCGCCAGTCGCCGATGACTTGCGGAGGGGGAACGAGACGTATTTTCGGACGGATGTCCCGCGAATAGTCCACGCCGGCAACGCGGGTAAAGATTTGCCGGTGATGATGTATTGCGCTCCAGAGTTCGTTATCGACGATTGCGCGCTTTGCGAACTCCGTGTCCATCATTTTTTCCAAATCGTACAGATGACGGCTTTTTCGGTTGGCGAGCATCAAGCGGTCTCCGGTAAAGAGTTCATGCAGCAGGAATGCCTTTTCCGAAAAGGTTTTTTCGGGGAGGGCGGTAATGATTTCCGAATCGACGAACGCGGTGTCGATATTGAAATGCTCGGAGATCATGCTCTTTATCTTGCGTTTTCCGGTCGGCTCTATCAGTGCGCGCGCTCCCGTTTCCAGAACTATTTCTGATTTCAGATACGACATGTTGTCGAACAGCGAATGGTAGCGCGCGAAGATTTTTCGCGGTTCGGGATAAGTCTTGTCGCCTTCGCCGTCGGGTTGCGCCTCGACGGAGCAGAGATGTCCTATTCCGAATGTTTCGAGCGCGCCGCGCAATTCCGCGCAAAAGATTTCCTTGACGAAAAGCGACGATTGCTTGCGGAGTTTCTTGAGCTGTCGGACAGTCAGGTCGCCTTCCAGTCCGAACATATCCCGATGGACGGACAAGTCAATGTCTTCGGAAAATCGCTCGATAAGGTTCCATACCTTGCTCAGCGAGGTTCCGCCCTTGAATACGAGCTTGTCGGCAAAGGGGAGGGAGAATACGATTTGCAAAACGGCGGTCGCCCACAAGTCTTTTTCGATGATTTGCGGGAATATGCCGGTTTTCATGAACAGATTGTTTATTCTCTCCCGCTTTTTGTCCGAAGGTAAAAGAAAGAAATTATTCGCCATGTCTGAATTTTAACATTATTTTAGCTATCCATTCGGGCGCGAGAGCGGCGTCGTGTTCAATCGTGCTGTCGGATTCAAACGACAGAGCCTTTCCGATTCGTTCGAGTTGTTCCTCCTCAACCATGTCTTTTCCTATTTCCTTGAGGGCGAAACAAACCAGTTGTGTAATCTTTCCGGTAAACGCCAGATTCTTCGCGGCGGTTTTCCGGAACTTTAAGATTGCCTTTTCACCTATCTTTATTGTGCGCGGCGAGCCGTCGGTGAGGAAAATCGCTTTTGCAGGCACTTGCGTGGAAAGTCCCAAACGATTGAGCGCGTACAGCCCCGTTGGAACTAACCTTGCTTTTTCTCTTTTCGCTATTTCGCGGGCGATGTCGAGAATGGAGGGATACAATATTCCCAGCTCGTCGTCAATTTTCGGATACAAATAAATGCCCGCCGAAAGACGAACAATTAACCCTTTTTGGCATAAACGCGACAAAGTGTGACGAACCGAAAGATTCGTGCCGTATGAAAAAAAATCACTTGAAAATATTATCCGCCCGCGTCCTCTCCTCTTTATCTTTGTTTCTATTTTACCATGTACAGACTGCATAATCCTTTTTATTTTAGTCTCGGAACAAATTTCATGCATACGTTCCGAATTTTGTTGCGAAACTACGTATAATAGGCGATAAATCGAAATTCCGTTTTTCGCCTTGCGAATGTACTCGCCGCGAGGAAAGCCGCATGCGTGGATGCATGCGGCAGCTCTTCTCTCTTACATCTCTTACGGTGAATTGATTGCATGGGTTTATTTATCCTGACTTTGGAACAAATATATGCTAAATTTGTTCCAAGAAAGCTTGTTGTAAGGTAATTGTTAATTCACAAACTGCATTTCCGTATATTTCACCGAATCCGGAGATGCGTTTCGGATTGAATCCTGCATTTTGTTTTTCTGTGCTTTAAGGGAATCCGACGCGGCGAAATTGTATTTTATGCTCATTGCTTTCATAATGTATATCTGGCGGAAGGGGTCTTCCTTTGGTTTAGGCAGAGGCTGTTTCTTCCTGTCGCCGGGTTTTCGTCCGGGATTCGGGAGTGCGGGCGGGGCTGCCGGACGCTCTTTTTTTGCGGGGGGGTCGTCGAAGGTAAGGAAGTGACCTCTGAGCTGGTTGAATTTCGGGTTGTCGAAGTTTATGCGGAGGGAATATTCCGCAAAGACGGTGTCTTTCGAGAGTGCCGTTTCCGCGCGGCCGACTGCGGAATCCTTGTGTTCGTATGATTCGAGCCATACGGTCATTCTGGGGTTGGGCGTGCTGTCGTTTTTCATGAAGAGGAATTGCGCCGAGATGTCGTATATGCCCGCCTCCTCCAGAGCGACGCTGATATTTTGCCTGTTGAACGTTCGCGACCTTACGGATATCGAATCCTGTCCCGAATAGAAGTTCGAGGCGAGCTTTTCGATGCGGGCGGCTTCCGCGTATTTGCTTTTTTCTTCCTTTATCCTATTGTCTATCCGGCTGAATAGCTCCTGAGTTTTCCCTTCGGCGGCAGCGTATTTAACGAGGGTTTTCTTTACCTCGTCGAGCGTGTATCCGTATTTTCCGGCTATGGGTTCATACACTCTCACCGAATCGCCCGACGAGAAGCTGCGTCGGTTCAGAACGGCGTCGGTGAGATACATTTCGTAGAGGATTTGAGTCAGAGTGTCGGACGGTATTTCGCGGGAACACGCGAGCAGGAAGAGCGCCGACGCGAGGGCGAGATGAATTCTTTTCATTATTATTACAGTTCTGTTATTTTGAGCGAACCGGATTTTCCGGCATGGTTATACAGCTTTTCGGCGAACTCGCAGATTCTGTCGAACTCGGCGCGGGGTTTGTCGGGCGTGATTTTGCTGCCGAGGTTTTCCAGACGTATCAGAATGAACTCGACGGTCAGAGCGCTAAGGTCAATTGAGGGCATGAAGGCTGAATCCTTATGGTCGGTGTTCACTTCGAGAATCAGTTCCGCGTCGAGAAGCGCCTTTATTATCTGGTTTAAGGCTCTTACCGACAGTCCGGTTTCGTCCGCGAGTCTGGAAAGAGGCTTGGGTTTCTCGCCTGTTTTGAAAGTCATGGCGATATTGTTCAGCAGAAAGAGCGAAAGCACGGTGAAATTGCGGTGGCTTAGGCTGGTGTGTTCGAGTATTTCGTGTTCGTAGTTCTCCATGTTCTGATAGGCGAATGTGAGTTCGGCGCCGAAGAGAACAATCTGCCATCCGAACTTAGCGCAGAGCAGGAACAGCGGAATGGCGGCGAGACTGCCGTAGATGGCGTTGTATTTCGAGATGCTGACTTGGGAATAGAGGTAAAACTGTTCGACCAGATAGAACGTCGTTCCGGCTATCACGGCGGAAACAAACGCCGGCGAGATTCGCACTTTCACGTTCGGCATGACCACGTAGAGCAGGGTAAAGAGAATCCATATCAGCAGGACGGGAAGAGTGGTAAAGATGAACGGCGTAACCTTTGCGGCAAAGGGAATTATTTCGGTGAGCGAATCGAGAAAGTAGCGGAAGGATACCGTTATGCTGTTCGACAGGATGAGCAGAATGGGGGCTACGAGCATGATGGAAAGATAGTCGGCAAAGCGCCGTCCCCACGAGCGCTGCCGCTTGGACTGCCAGATAGCGTTCAGCGCCTCCTCTATGCGGACGAACATATTCAGCGAAGACCACAGCAGCATCACTATGCCTACGCCTGTTACCCATCCTCCGCGCGCATTGCTTATGGCGGCGTCGGCAAGATCGAGCACCTGTTTCACTATGTCCTGACGGTCGGGAAACGTTTCGTTGAGCCAGACTGTCAGCTGTCCCTCTATTCCGAAGCCCGACGAGACGGCGAAGATGAACGCCGCTATGGGAACTATCGACATGAGGAGATAGAACGACAGCGAGGCTGCCTGCACGTTGACCTTTCCGTCGTTGAACTCGCGGAGAGTGATGAGCAGGACTTTGAGCTGCTTAATCCAAAAAGCCTTGCGCTTGCTGAGAATCTTCACGTTGAGCTGCCATATATCGTGCGTGACGAACGAGAAGGCTCTGGAGACTAATTTCACTATGTTGGGCATGTTTGTTTAGCGTTCTGTCAATTTGGCGGTTAATTGTCGAGCCGGTTGAAATACTTTTCGTCGAAGTTGACAAGACAGAGTTTTTCGGAAGCTCGCGTCAAAGCGGTATAGAACCATCGGAGGTCTTCGTATGTGATATTGTCGTTGTGGAAATAGGGATTGTCGAGGAAAACACATTTCCATTGTCCGCCCTGCGACTTGTGGGCGGTGATGGCGTATGCGAATTTAATTTGCAGCGCGTTGTAGAACGGATCGGACTTCACGGCGTCGTTTCTGGCGCGTTTGTTGGCGATGTGATCGTAGTCCTCGGCAACGCGCGCGTAAATATCCTTCGAGTAGGAGGCGGGCATGGCGGAAGTTTCGGAATAGAGAGCGTCGATCACTGCCTTCGAGTTTATTTCGGCATTATCGTAGTCGGGGAAGCGGAGTGTCAGATCGGCGAAATTGAACCCGTAGCGATTGTAGTACTTTTTGACCCGCCCGACGGCAGCCATGTCGCCGTTTGCGATAAAGTCCATTGTGCCGACGCCTTCCAGCGACTGATAGTTGTTTTTGACGATCATTACCCTGTCGCCCGCGTCGATTTTGCTTTCCATGCAGAGGATGCGGTTCCGTATTCCTTCGTTGTATCTGTTGACTCTTTTGTTGGAGCGGCAAATGACTATTGTTTCGTCGTGTCCGTATTCGGCGTAAGCGTCGGCGAGAGTTTCCATCAGGTCGGAAGCCGGAACGACGGCTATGTCGGAGAAGCGGGTGTCGAAGACGGGCAGGCGGATGTCGTTCCGTTCGATTTGAAGCCGCAGGGCGGTTGCATTGAAGAGTATTCCGGATTCGCCGCTCTGTCGCGCCACTTCGCGGAGTTCCGCTGCCGCGCAATTGCCGTAATGGTCGAGATTATTGATGTCTAATGCCGGGCTGAGCGAATAGCCTACGGGTGGAAGCTGCGCGTCGTCGCCAACGATTATTGCCTTGCATCGAACACCTCCCTTTATATAAGTCATCATGTCGTCGAGCAGGTTTCCCGAACCGAATATGGTTTTTTCCGACGAGCCTGTCGCTATCATGGAGGCTTCGTCGATGATGAAAACGGCATCCTTGTGCATGTTCGGAGCGAGGGAGAAAGAAGTGTCGTCGCCGGAGGATTTCATTCGATAGATAGTTTTATGTACAGTGTGAGCCGGAGCGTCGGCGTAGGACGAGAGGACTTTCGCCGCCCTTCCGGTGGGAGCCATTAGGACGGTGGCTATGCCCATTTTTTTCAGGCAGCCGACCAGTGCGGCAACGACGGAAGTTTTGCCCGTTCCGGCATAGCCCTTGAGCAGAAAAAGTTCCGAATCGGGATTGGCAACGAACTCCGAAATATGCCTCAAAAGCCGTTTCTGATCGTTGTTGGGAATAAAATCCAGAGAGGATTCGATAAGATTTTCAATGTGTTCACTAATCATATACAATTTTTTTTTCCGTATAATACTTGTGTAATAGATTTTTTTTTAATTTTGCACAAACGTAATTTAAAAATTTCGTAATTAGAAATTAAGATAAAATGTAACTATAAAAAATAATTCGTAATGAAAGCTCTTCTGCAAATTGTGTTAGGTATTGTAGCTATAGTATTAGCGTATTTGTTCTATGACAGTTTAATGGAACCCATCCGGTTCAACAGCGCGGTGGAACATCGTAGAACAGTGGTGATAGAGAAGTTGAAACAGATAAGGGAACTCGAGGTTGCCTACAAGGACCGCTACGGACGGTTCTGCGGAAGTTTCGACACTCTGGTAAATTTCTTCAAGTTCGACAGTCTGAAGATCGTGAAACAGGTAGGTTCGTGGGACGACTCCATCGCAGTTGCCCGCAAGCAGGTTTACACCGACACGATAAAGGTTGCCGTAAAGGATTCCCTCTTCAAGCGGATTCAGGGATTCAGCATTGATTCTATTCGCAAAGTGCCGTTCGGCGAAGCGGACTTCGACTTGGCGGCGGTGATGTTTCCTTCGATTTCCAAGGTGGACATACCCCTTTTCGAAGCGGGCGCCCACAACAAGGTTTTTCTGAAAGGGCTGGATTTGCAAGCCATAGTGAATCTCTGCGACGAACACAAGAACATGAACAAATACCCCGGACTTAAGGTTGGAAGCGTAACCCAGCCGAACAACAATTCGGGCAACTGGGAATAATCCTCCCCGAAGGTTGAAAACAACACGGAAAATAAATGAGATTGAGTTTAGACTTCGTTGACAGAAGTTTCAGTTTAACAAATTCAAAATATAGATTATCCATTCAAGTATCCTTGAGTGGATTTTCTTTTTGCGTTTACGACACGGACAGTCAAAAGCATGTTGTGGTGAGAAGCTATTCCTACACGAAAAACACGGAGGATTACAATTTATGGCACGAAGAACTCTACGACATTGCCAAACAGATGCCGGCGCTGAATTCCGACACATCCGTCCGATGTCTGTATCTGACGCGCAAAAACGTATTCGTGCCCGACGCGGTATTCGACGAAACCAGACTGAAAGATTACCTTTCCTTCTCGTTCGCCCTCGAAGAACTCGACGAAATACACAGAATCCGCATCCCCGAAATAAGCGCCTACAACTGTTTTGCCATACCGAGCATGGTAGTGTCCGAAATAAAGCGGCGCTTCAGGAGCGCAGTCTTCATCAATCAAACCTGCAACGTGCTCCAGCTTACCAAAAAGAAATACTACGAAACGAAAATGAACATAATGCTCTGCGAATACTTTACGGACATCACCATATTCAAGAACAATATGTTTGTCTTCAACAATACTTTCGAGACAACCAACGTGAAGGACATCCTCTATTTCGTGTCGGCGCTGAAGGACAAGTTCGACGCCAGGCAAATCCCCATCTACGTGTCCGGAAAGATTTCGCTTTCGGAGCTGAAAGAGCTGAAAAACTATTTCCCCGAAATAATGCAGGAACACGACAAGAAAACGATGATGATACTCGGACCGGACATATCGTCGAAGTATTACAACATGTTGCGGCTTCACGAATGCGAATAGTAGGCGGCAAATACGGCGGCAGGGTTCTCCCGCCTCTCCCCCGCGGATTCAAAGCGCGTCCCACAACGGATTCCGCGCGCGAGAACCTGTTCAACATTCTGGAAAACTTCGCGGACTTTGCCTCGTCGGACGCGCTCGACCTCTTCGCCGGAACGGGCGCGGTGTCCTGCGAGTTCGTATCGAGAGGCTGCCGGTCGGTCGATACGGTGGAAATAGACCCGCTGCACTTCGCCTACATCAGGAAAACCGCCGAAACCTTCGGCTTTGTCGAACTGCACGCCGTAAGAAACGACGCCTTCAGGTTTCTGGGCTTCTGCCGCAAAACATACGACATTATCTTTGCCGACCCTCCGTTCGCCTGCGAAAAAACCATACTTATCCCCTCCCTCGTGACGGAGCATCGACTGCTCAAGGAGGGAGGACGCCTCGTGATAGAACATCCCGCCGGCAGAGATTTCTCGGACGCGCCCGGCTTCGTCGAAAGCAGACACTACGGAAGCGTGAACTTCTCGTTTTTCTTGGGGGTATAATAGGGTATAATAGGGTGTAGGGCGGGGTGACCAAAATCCCGTATCAGTCTTTAAAATCTTCCTCCCGTTTTTCACCGCGTTGCGGCGCTTTTTTAACCGCTAAGGGCGCAGAGGCTTCGCGGAGAACGCAAGGGCTTCGCGTCCTTTGCGCTGTGTGTGTCGCAAAGGACGCGAAGCCCTTGCGCCCTCCGCGTTTATAAAAAACACCGCAACGCGGTGAAAGCAGGGAGGAAGATTTTAAGACTTGTCCCCGTATTTTGGACACCCCGCCCCATACCCCATAATACCCTGGCACGAATATTGCACGCACGCCTCCGGCGGGGTCGTTTCGTTCCCGCGTGTGTATAAAAGCAAACTGAAAAATATGGTGAATGGAAACTTTTAGCTTAACTTTGCGTCGTTTTTCTGCAATGGATGGAAATGGATATATTTTACAAGAAACAAACGATTAACTGCGACGGACGATTAATCGACTTTTCTCGCCCGCTTGTCATGGGAATACTCAATGTTACGCCGGATTCGTTTTATGCGCCGAGTCGCGCGTCGAACGAAAGCGAGGCGGTTGTCAGGGCGGAAACTATTCTTAAGGAAGGCGGGTCAATCATCGACATAGGCGCATATTCGTCGCGACCGGGAGCGGACGACATTTCCGCCGACGAGGAGTATCGGCGGTTGCGTCCTGCTGTATCGGCGGTTCGGCGTCACTTTCCCGAAGCGTTCCTCTCTATCGACACTTTCAGGGCGGAGATAGTCCGGCGATTGTTCGACGAGTTCGGCGCGTTCATGGTCAACGATATTTCAGCCGGCATGTTCGACGCCGGCATGATTCCTGCGGTGGCAGAACTCGGTCTGCCCTACATAGCGATGCACACTTCGGCGACGCCTGCCGAGATGCAGAAGCCCGAAAACTGCGAGTATGAGGATGTGGTGACGGACGTTGCCGCGTTCTTCACCAACCGGCGGCACGAATGTATGCAGGCAGGCATAAAGGATATAGTGATAGACCCCGGATTCGGATTCGGAAAGACGTTCGACGACAACTACCGGCTGCTTGCGGGTCTCGACGTAATGAAACTGTTCGGCTGTCCGGTGCTTGTCGGGCTGTCGCGCAAGTCGATGTTTTCGCGTCTTCTCGGCACGGATGCCGAACACACTGCGGCTGCAACCCTTGCCGCTCAAACCATAGCGCTGCAAAAGGGCGCCGACATTCTCAGGGTGCACGACGTGAAGCAGGCGCGCGACGCGGTGCTGGTGGTCGAAGAAACCGGAAAATACGAGAAATGGGATTTATAGGCTTTTCGCTCATCGACGTGGCGGACATACTGACCGTCGCTTTCTTTCTCTATCAAATATACAAGCTGATAAAGGGGACGGCTGCAATGAACATCTTCATTGCCGTCATACTCGTTTATGCAGGCTACCGTCTTGTGAAGGAATTGAAGATGGAACTCACGTCGATGATACTCGGACGGTTTATGGAAGTGGGCGTTATCGCGCTGATTATCCTCTTTCAGCAGGAAATTCGGCGGTTTCTGCTCCATATCGGGACAAGATACCTCACGGGACCGCGCAACTCGTTCGTCGGGCGATTCTTCAAGACCGAACACCGCATGGCGAACGTATCGCTCCAAAACGTTGTTGATGCATGTCGGAGCATGGCGGAGAAAAAAACCGGCGCGCTGATAGTTGTGGGGCGCTCCTCGTCGCTGCAAATCTATGCCGAAACCGGCGACGCCATCAATGCCGACGTGAGCGCCCGACTGCTTGAGAACATATTCTTCAAGAACTCCCCGCTTCACGATGGCGCCGTGCTTGTGGTCAACAACCGCATCCACGCCGCCCGCTGCATCCTCCCGTCGAGCGAAAACTTCAACATCCCGGCGCACTTCGGCATGCGTCACCGCGCGGCGGTTGGCGTCACCGAGGCAACCGATGCCGTAGCCATAGTCGTGTCGGAGGAAACAGGCAGGATTTCATACGTCGAGGACGGGAGAATCGAATCCGACGTTTCGCCCGAAAGACTTGCCGCTCTGCTCGAAAACAAATCCGATAAATCCGACAAGCCCGACAACAATGGAAACAAGTCAAACGATTAAATTCAACAGGAAAATGAAGAAAATAGCATTATCTTTCACACTGTTCTGCATGGCGACGACGCTTGCCTGCGCTCAAGTGAAAATCACGTTTGCCGCAACCAAACACGAGTTCGGCAACATCAAGGAAGCCGACGGCGACGTGTCGCACGTCTTCACGTTCAAAAACACGGGCAACGCTCCGCTGGTGATAAAAAACGTGGAAACGTCCTGCGGATGCACTTCGCCCGACTGGACTAAGGAACCGGTGATGCCCGGCAAATCGGGCGTGGTGAAGGCTACGTTCAGCCCCGCCGGACGACCGGGGCGATTCGACAAGAACCTCACGGTGATAACCAACGCCCAGCCCGAACGCACAGTGCTTTACATCTCCGGCAACGTGGCGGCAAAGGTCAAGACCACGGAAGAGGAGTACCCCTTCGCCGTCGATGCGCTGCGTCTCAAGAGCGGAACGCTGGATTTCTATCGAGTGCTGTCGTCGGGAACTAAAACGGACAACCTCGAAGCGTTGAACACAGGCTCTATCCCCGCGGTGGTGCATTTCGACAATGTTCCGGCTCACGTCAGCATAGTCTCCGATCCGGTCAGCATCCCCGCCGGAGGCAAGGCGACAATCAAATGCACCTACAATGCCGCAAAACGCGGAGAGTTCGGTCCGGTGACCGACGAGCTGAGCGTCCGCGTATCGAAAGTGAAGAGAACTCTCAAGATACGGGCAAACATCGAGGAGGATTTCTCGAAGCTCACGCCGGCGGAACTCGAAAAAGCGCCTGTGCTGAAAGTTGCACAGACCACTCACAAGTTCAACACTGTCAAAAAAGGCGAAAAGGTCACGGGCGACTTCGAGCTGAAGAACGAAGGCAAGACCGACCTGCTGATTCGCAAAGTAGGCTCGAACTGCGACTGTCTCAAGCCCGTGCTTGCCGAAACTACAATCAGGCCGGGGAAGAGTGCCGTCCTGAAGGCGGAACTCGTTGCGCCTGCCGAAGCGGGAACGAAGTTTTACGAGATAACGGTCACGGCAAATTCGCCGAAGCAGCGGCAAATCGTGCTGTATATGACGGGAACGGTGGAGTAACCGCGCTGCCGTTCACACTCGTTCAAACCGATAACTTCCCAATATGCGCAAATTAATCAAAGCGGCGCCCAACGCCATCACTCTGTGCAACCTCTTCTGCGGATGCCTCGCCACGGTTGCCGCGTTCGAGGGTTCCGCGAACACGGCGGTGTATTTCATCCTCGCGGGCGCGGCGTTCGACTTCTGCGACGGATTCGTAGCCCGACTGCTCGGCGTACAGTCGCCGCTCGGACTGCAGCTCGATTCGCTCGCCGACCTCGCCACTTTCGGCATAGCGCCCTCGGCGATAGTCTATCGTCTGGCAGCCGCGTCGGGACTGCCGATAGCCGTATCCTGCGGGGCATTCCTCCTCGCCGTCTTCTCGGCTCTGCGACTCGCCAAGTTCAACATCGACGAACGGCAGACGAGTTCATTCGTCGGACTGCCCACTCCCGCAAGCGCGCTCGCCGTTTGCGGGGCGGCGTTCGACGTTCCGTTCGCCGCGGCGCGCTTCGTTCCGCTGCTCGTTCCGGCGCTGTGCTTTCTGCTTGTGTGCAGCCTGCCGATGTTCTCGCTCAAGGTGAAGCGCAGCGCGCTGAAGCTCGACTTCGCGAACGCGCTCCGCCTGCTGCAGGCGATAGGGACGGCGACGTTTGTCGCGCTGCTGGGAATCAGGGGACTGTTCCCGGCGATAGCGCTCTATGTCCTCCTGTCTGCAATCGCGCGAAACAAAACAAAACAATACTGAAATGACGAAAAATAACGACAAGACCTCCGAAAAGGAACTCATCGTGAAAGCCATCAAGGACGGAACGGTGATAGACCGCATCCCTTCCAGCGCTCTGTTCAAGGTGATAGCCATCCTTGATCTGGAGAACTGCGAAAACCAGATCACTTTCGGGATGAATCTCGAAAGCAAGAAACTCGGACGAAAGGCGATAGTCAAGGTAGCCGACCGGTTCTTCACCATCGACGAGGTGAACCGGATAGCCCTTATCGCTCCCGACGCCAAACTGAGCGTGATCCGCAACTACAATGTTGCCGACAAATGCACCGTCAGGGTGCCGGACACGGTCGAAAACATTCTCCGATGCATCAACCCGCGATGCGTCACGAACCACGAACATATAGCCACGAAATTCAAGAAAGTGACCGATTCGCCTCTCGTGATGCAATGCCGCTACTGCGAAAAGCACATAGACCAGGAACATTTTGAAATACAATAAACAAATACAATAAACAAATACAGTAAACAGTATGGGAATATACATCATCTTCGCCATTGTGGCGCTTGCGAGCTACCTTATTGGAGCGTCGCTGAAAAGCAAATTCGAGAAATACTCGAAGATAGCCCTGCCTTCGGGCATGTCGGGCAAGGAAATAGCCGAACGGATGCTTGCCGACAGCGGCATACGCGACGTTGCCGTCAAATCCGTCGCAGGGCAGCTCACCGACCATTATCACCCCATCGACAAAACCGTTAATCTCAGCACCGATGTTTACTCCGGCAGAAACATCGCCGCCGCCGCCGTTGCCGCCCACGAGTGCGGTCATGCCGTGCAGCACGCCACCGCCTATCCGTGGCTCACGATGCGATCGAGGCTCGTGCCCGTCGTCAATATCTCCTCGCGCTACGTGCAGTGGATACTGCTCGCCGGCATACTTACGGTGCATATCTTCCCCTTCCTCCTGCTCGCGGGCATAATTCTGTTCGCCCTCACCACGCTGTTCAGCATCGTCACCCTGCCTGTGGAAATCAACGCAAGCCGGCGCGCCATAGCATGGCTCGAACGAACGAGGATAGCCGACGCCCGCACCGCGCCCGCCGCGAAGGACGCGCTGCGCACCGCCGCATACACCTACGTGATAGCCGCTCTCGGCTCGCTCGCCACTCTGGTGTACTACATCATGATATTCCTCAACTCTCGGAGAAGAAACTGAAAATACCCCACGAACACGGAAACAATGACAGAACAGTTAAAACCGGAGAAAATCGAAGCGCTCCTTCGCCTGATCGATCAAAGCAATGAAATAGCGATAATCACCCACGTAAACCCCGACGGCGACGCCATAGGCTCCTCGCTCGCATGGCAGGCTTTTCTCCGCGAACGGGGAAAAGCCGCCCGCGTCATAGTCCCCAACCCCTTCCCCGACTTCCTCAAGTGGATGGAAGGCAGCGGCGACATACTCGTCTATTCGGGCAACAGAAAGAAATGCGAGGAGACGCTCGCCGGCGCCGAACTGCTCTTCTGCCTTGACTTCAACAGTCTTTCGCGTCTCGACGCGCTCGGTCGATTCCTCGAAACCCTGAATCCGAAGAAAGTGCTTATCGACCACCATATAGGTACCGTCGAGCGGGGCTTCGACCTCGCGTTCTCGAAAGTCGCCGCAAGCAGCACCAGCGAAATAGTTTATCGAATAATCCGCGCGACAACCGGCGTCAACCGCGTCGCTCCCCGCATTGCCGAAGCTCTCTACGCCGGCATTATGACCGATACGGGAGCCTTTGCCCACAGCTGCGACCCCGACCTGTTCCGCCTCGCCGCCGACCTGATGGAGTGCGGAATCGACCGCGCGAAGATTCACGCCCTCGTTTACAGCAACTTCTCGGAACATCGCATGAGGCTCATGGCGCATTGCCTGTCAAACAAAATGGAAGTCCTGCCCGAACACCGCACCGCCATCATGAGCCTGACCCGCGAAGAACTCGACCGCTTCCGCTTCGAGCCGGGCGACACCGAAGGATTCGTCAACATCCCGCTCGGCATAAAGGGAGTGATCTTCTCTGTCTTCTTCGTCGAAAGCAAGGACGAGTTCATAAAATTGTCGCTCAGATCAGTCGGCAACTTCTCCGTCGATTCGGTAGCCCGCAAGTACTTCAACGGCGGAGGACACAAAAACGCATCCGGAGGCAAGATCTTCGCCCCGATGAACGAATCCATCGCTCTGTTCAAATCCATACTGCCGAAATTGAGAATCGAAAGTTAATGGTTAATGGTTAATGGTTAATTGTTAATTGTTAATGCCTTCCGGCTCAGTGTCTCCGTCTCACTCCGCCCGTCCGACAGGCATTAACAATTAACAATTAACAATTAACAATTAACAATTATGTAACTCCACGAGAACTGATTGTTCTCATCGACGTCCACCACGAGAAACCCCTCTTTCGTTCCGTGATGCTCGCCCTTCCACCAGTTGGCGCACACCGCTCCGCCGGTCACATAATTAACGTCCTGCAAAAGCAGCTCCTCGTGCAGATGCTGATGTCCCTGAAGCACGAGGCGAAGATTGTGCGCCTTGAACGCATCGAGCAGCTCCCGATAGTTCGCAATGACGTCGAGAAAGGCATATCTGCCCTCGACAACAGGATAGTACATCGAATAGACCGGCACATGCGTCGAAACAACCACCGGCGTTGAAGCCGGCACCGAAGCAAGCTCGTTCCTCAGCCATTCCAGCTGTTCCTCGCCGACGAAATAGCCGCTGGCGCCCTTGCGCTTCTGCACCGAATTGAGGATAAAGAAACGCACGCCCGCCTTCTCGAACGTTCGATACGACTTGCCGAAAAACCGTTCGTACATTTCCGCGCCGTCGCAATCCGTGCATCCGTCGAAAAACCTGTCGTGATTGCCGATGGCGGGATAATACTCCAAGCCCGTCGCCTCGACCGTCTTTTTGAACACTTCGAAGAGCTTTTCCGAAGTCTCCCGATCGTGATAGTTCTCCGCGCTGCTGACATCGTTGAGATCGCCCCCGAAGACGATGAAATCCACATTCTCCTCCTTGATTTTACTCAGAGCGAGTTTAAACCTTTCGAGTCTGTTTTCGGTGTACCCCGCGTTCATGTGTACGTCGGTCGCGAAAGCGAAACGAAGTTTAGTTCCCTTGTCCCTCGCGAGAGCCGGCGAGAACGAAAAAAACACCGCAAGAGCGGCAGTCAAAAGAAATCTTACTTTCATTATTTATGTGTTTTAAATTTGATAACAGTTCGTTTATATCTAATATTCAATTGTCCGTTAAATTCGCGGATGCAAAAGTACGAAATTTATGGGGTATGATAGGGTATGGGGTGGGGCGTCCAAAATCCCGTATCAATCTTTAAAATCTTCCTCCCGTTTTTCACCGCGTTGCGGTGTTTTTTTAACCGCTAAGGGCGCAGAGGCTTCGCAGAGAACGCAAGGGCTTCGCGTCCTTT
>JAITHX010000092.1 GCA_031279735.1 Prevotellaceae bacterium | reverse complement strand
GCGCAGAGGCTTCGCGTCCTTTGCGCAAGGTCGCCGGAGGCTGCGGCTCAAGCCCCCAAGACTCGTAACCGCGCGCCTTTCGCAAAGGACGCGAAGCCCTTGCGCCCTCTGCGAAGCCTTTGCGCCCCTTGCGTTACAAAAACACCGCAACGCGGTGAAAAAACACGCAAACTTTTCCACACAATTCCCAGTAGAACCTTAATCATAAAAATCTTCATCCCGAATTTTGGACAGCCAGCCCCATACCCCATACCGGCGAAGCCTTCGTGTTTCTTCGTGCCTTCTTCGTGTAATAAACATGTAACAAAAATATTATGACACGAAGAAACACGAAGAAGGCACGAAGAAACACGAAGAAACACGAAGGCTTCGCCAGTATATTACGGGGTATGGCGCTGGCTGTCCCAAATTCGGGATCAAGATTTTAAGACTTGCCCCCGTATTTTGGACACCCGCCCATACCTCATGCCCGAAGGCAATTCATAATTCATAATTTATAATTCATAATTAAGAACGTGTGTTCTCCCGATCCCGCGTTAACCACGACGAAGTTCCCTCTGACCGTTCCCTTTTGCGGGACATCATCGACCGTCAGCCGGTACTTTCCCGGAAGTTTGGGCAGCCATATTTCGGCTGAACTGTTTGCGGGTATGTTCGTTTTCAGGGAGAATGATTTGCCCGGATCGTTCTCGAACGACACGAATATGTCGCCCCGTATGCACGGAGTTTTTATTTCGGCGCGGCTCAGGGTCGAGGGCTGGGGTTTGATGCGTATTTTCCTGAACCCCGGTTCGATAGGCTCTATGCCCATCAGTCGGCGAGGAATGAGATAAGCAGGCGCGGAACCTGCCGACTGGTTCCAGTCCAGATTGGGCTTGTACTTGTTGTCCCATGCTTCTATCGAGATGGTGGCGCCGATTCTGAGGGTGTTGTACCAGCTGCGTTCGTCGGCGGATGCAAGCAGGCGGTAGGCGTAATCGGCTTCATGGTATTTGTAGAGAGCTTCGAGCAGTATGAGGGCGCCGCTGATGCTGCACGCCATTTGTCGCGATTTGATGAACTCGATCACTGTTCTGATGTTTTTTTCCGGCGTCAGTCCGAAGGCGAGGGCGAACATGTTGGCGTGAAGCGAACAATGGTCGGTATCGACGCCGTCCTTGTAGCATCCTTTCGCGGGGTCGAACATCAGAAGGTTGAACGCTTGTTTGGTGCGGTCGGCAAGGCGGGCGTATTCTTCGCTTTCGGTCTTTTTGCCCAGAACATCGGCGATTTGCGACATGGTTACGAGCGATTTGTAGTGATAGGCGTTCACCACCGCGTTGTAGTCGGTAAACGCGAAGCCGTCGGTTTCGCCGCCCTCGTTCTTTCCGAGACCGAGTATTCCGCTGTGAGGCCAGTCGACTATGTCGTGCAGGTTGTCCAGCGTGCCTTTGAAATGCACCGAAGCTGCAAACTCCGGAGTTTTCTTTCCGGTGCGGGTGCTGACGAGCTCGTTGTCGTCGCGCAGCCCTATCAGGCTTTTCGCGCGGAGGTCGTCGTAATACATTTGCAGCGAGCGGGAATTGCCGGTGTACATATAGTCGTTCCAAGCCATCCAGAGCGATTGGGGCAGCCATTCGGAAGGCCATGTCGGGTTGAATATCAGATATTCGTGACTGTGTCGGGCAATGGAGTATTCGCGATCGACGCAGTATTGTCCGAGCTGGCTGATAAGCGCTTCGCGTTCGTAGGGAATCCGTTCGCGGTCGCCGTCGATATAAGTGCCGGCGAACGAGGTGGCTTTGATGGAGTATTTGCAGAGATCCCACACGCGGTTCAGCACCGTGTCGGACGAGGTGAAGCGCGACGCGCCCTCGTCGAAGAAATAGCTGGCGGTGAGCCGCACTATGTCCTTTGCCGACAGGCTGCCTGCGTAGTTGTCTATTTCGCAGCATCGGAAAGGAGTGAGTTCGCCGATGTAGGGGGGCATCAGTATGGGATCGACCATGCTGGCGTTGCCCTTGAGGTGGGTGTTTCGTTTGTCGGGGCGGATTTTAATGGAATAAGTATGGGTGCCGCGCATCAGGGCGAGGCGATATTCGGCATGACGGATGCTGCCGCCGGGGTTCATGTCGGGACGTCCGCCGCTGATTTTCTCGCTCATGCGCACCACAACCGTATCGCCGCCCTTGTCGGACGAGAGAGTAAGTTTCAGTCGGGCGAAGGAAGCTCGGCCGAAGTCGGCGCAGGTGAGGCTCTTGCTTCTGCGTTCGACAACTGCGGGATGTTCGTCGCCGAGCTGCACGGGATAGCGCGCCTGCCCGCCGTCGAACTTTGCGGCGGTGAGGAAACTTCGGGTGTCGGAGTAGCCCGACACGATGCCGTAGTTGTCCTTTACGTCCACTTTCCAGTAGTAAACCGTCGAGGGCAGCAGAGGTTTGCCCGCATACTGCACGGCTACCGAGTTGTCGCTGTCCGTCCATTTGCTGTCCCACATGTCGGGAGTGTCGGCGTCGAGCGCTTCGGTTGTGGAGGCGACGAGGATTCGATATGCCCGCTGGCGCAGATCGGGTTTGGAGTCGTCGAGCATCCAGCCGAACATCGGATTAAAGTTGCGTATTTCGGGGATTTGATACCTTTCGATGGCGGAACCGAGTTCCGCGAGCGAAATATTGGCGGGATAGCCGTCGAGAAACACGCGGTCGGTGTATTCCAGCAGGTCGGTGGTCAGTCCGGTCGGTGCCTGCGAGCGTGCAACTCCGTGACCGAGACATAGGACGAGTAAGAAACAGAATGTATTTTTCATCATTGTGCAAATAATCATGTTTAATATTTAGCGATTCAACAATTCAGCGATTGCGCGAAGCCGCGTCGTGCCATTCGCGCAGGATTTTCGGTTCGTCGCCTGATATGTAATTGCTTGCCAGAGCTTCGTTCAGCAGGGCGGAGTAGTTGCTCAGGGTATCGAAGCGGCATCCGGCGTTTTTGAAATTCTCTTCGGCTGCCGCGAACTCGTAGGAAAAGATGGCTACAAGACCCAGCACCTCGGCGCCCGCTCTTCTCAGCGCTTCGACTGCGGCGATGCTGCTGCCTCCGGTGGAAACGAGGTCTTCGACCACCACAACTTTCGCTCTGTCGGGGAGTTCGCCCTCGACGAGATTTTCAAGTCCGTGGCTTTTCGCCGCCGCCCTCACATAGACAAAAGGCAGATTCAGACGCTCGGCGAGCAGCGCGCCGTGGGCTATCGCGCCTGTGGCGACGCCGGCTATAAGCTGCACGTCGGGATAAAGTTCGGCGACGCGGGCGGCGAAGCTTTCGCAAATCAATCTTCGCGTTTCGGGATAGGAGAGCGTTTTTCTGTTGTCGCAGTAAACGGGCGACTTCAAGCCCGAAGCCCAGGTGAAAGGTTTGCGCGGGCTGAGTTTTACGGCTTTGATCTCAAGCAAAGCGGCTGCAATCGTGCGTTCGGTGTTCATGCGTATTCGGGGGGATTAGTTTATTTCGTTCATATCGGTGATATTGTTGATAATGGCGTAAACCGCAAGTCCGGAGAGGGAACGGATGCCCGTTTTCTCGATAATGTTCTTGCGATGCGTCATCACGGTGTGCGGACTGATATTGAGGCGGTCGGCTGCCTCCTTGTTCGACAGTCCCTTCAGCAGATGCCGGAGGATGTCCTTTTCTCTGTCGGTGAGTTTCTCGGCGGGGCTTTGTTCCTTTTTGTATCGGTTGCGCAGTTTTCCGACCACCGCGTCTTCGGAATCGGTGATATAGATGGCTTCGTCGAAGGCGGCAATGGTTTCGGGTTCAAAGAGCCGGTATATCAAAGCGAATACGGGGAGTTCGTCCGCGAGGTCGAACCTGCTCTTTATCTTGTCAAGATCGGCGTCGCGGAGGCAGTCGGGATTGACTATCAGCAGATCGGGCTTATCCGCTCTGAAAGCGCGATCCCAGTCGTCGAAGCTTTCCATTTTGACGGTGCGGGAGCACAGACTGTGGGTTTTGAATATCGAGGCAAGCCCCGTTCTGATGATTTTCGATCTTTCTACTATGGCTATTATTTCGTACATCGTCGCGAAGAGTTTAGAAGTCGCCTTCGAGGCTTTTGACGAAAGGCACCAGAATATTCTCCTCTATATTGGTGTGATAGGTCAAATCCTGTTCGAGAGTAATGAGTTTCAGCAGAATCTGCTTCCGATGCGGCGACACTGCCGAGGGCGGAATATACTTCACGAGTATTCGTTTCAGGTCGATGAGTTTCTGCTCTATGTCGGTGTGATTGTCCTCGAAGTCCTTGATTCGGAAGTCGCCGGGCGTCCGGTCGTTCAATATGCCGTTGATGTAGGGAAAAACCGTTTCGTCCTCGTAGCGAAAGTGCTTATAGACTTCGGCGACGTATTCGTCGAAGAAAGCCACGAGCACTTTGCCCTGTTCCTGCGGAATCTGTTCGGAGAACAAGGCTATGAGGCGTTTCAGTTCGGGGATTTTGTCGAGTTTGAAACTGTAGTGCGAGGCTTTCAGGAATCTGAGCAGGTCGGGTATTTCGCTTTCTACAAGAATCTTCGAGGGAGTTTCCCCGCAGTAAACGGCAATCGCCACTTCGAGCGTGCTGGAGGCGATGCCGTATTTCGCGGCGGTTTCGGCTATGGTCATGTCGCCGAGGCCGAGAGGTATCTCGAAATAATCCAGCGCGTTCATCACGTTCGGATATTCTATCGTCACATCGGCAAGCCGAGATTCGGCGGAGATGTTGGTGTCTATCTCATACACTGTCTTTGCCTCCCGTATCGTTTGATTCTATGGCTTTCAAAGCTGCCCGCACCGTTTCGTCGTCCCTGTTTTTGAAGAAAGCCGATCCGGTTTCCTCGAGCGGAGTCTGCATGGCGACGAAGGACTTGAGCGCCTGCTCCGAGAATTTTTTCGACAGGCGGATTTTCTCCGCGCTCAGTCCGCTCGGATTGGCTTGCAGATAAGCGAGAAATTCGGGATAGGGGTCGTGACGTTCAAAGAATCCCTCCAAGTCGCCGAGTGTGTTTATCCTGTTGAGTTCTTCGCGATGCTTGTCGCCGAACGCGAAGGCGTATCCGTAGGCGAGGTCTTCCATTCGCTTCATTTCGATGTCGAACTTCGAAGGCACGAATATGTCGGGCGTAATGCCGCCGCCGCCGTAAACCACCCTGCCGCCGCAGGTGTAGTATTTCGTTGTGTCGGCGTGTTTGATGCTGTCGGCGTTCTGGTGTTCGCCGGATTCATGCCGCCGCCGGAGTTCGCCGTAATAGTTTTCCATGGCGCGGGTTCCGTGTTCGTATTTCCGCTGGAGCGATCGTCCGGAAGGCATGTAGTATCTGGCGGTGGTGAGTCGCAGTCCCGCATTGTCGGGCAGGAGAAACATCTGCTGAACCAGCCCTTTGCCGAACGAACGCTGCCCGACGACGAAGCCTCTGTCGTTGTCCTGAATCGCGCCGGCGATTATTTCGCTCGCCGAAGCCGAATGTTCGTTGATAAGCACCGCGATTTTGGTTTTGCCGCACTTGCCGTTGCCGGGCGAATATCTGTTTTCGCGAGGAACTGTCTGTCCTTCGGCATAAACTATCAGCCGTTTTTCGGCAAACAGTTCGCCGGCAACAGCCACCGCCTGTTCGAGAAAGCCGCCCGGATTGTCGCGCAGGTCGAGAATAATGCCGGACATTCCGCGCGAAGAAAGCTCCTTGATGGCGACGACGAACTCCTGATAGGTGGTTTTCGAGAATTTGTTGATGCCGAGGTAGCCCGTCGTCGGAGTTATCATGTATGCCACGTCGATGCTTTTGATGGGGATTTTGCCTCTGGTTATTTCGAGCGGGAGCAAGTCGGCGAATCCGCTGCGTTTCACTCTGATTTGCACTTTGCTGCCCGATTTGCCGCGCAGAAGCGATACCAGACTGTCGCGGGCTATCCTCTTTCCGGCAACCGTGGAATCGTTGACCGATATTATCCGGTCGCCCACGTTGACGCCCGACGCGGAGGATGGTCCTCCGGCAATGACGCTCACAACGACCACCGTGTCGTTGAACATGTTGAACGTAATCCCTATGCCCTCGAAGTTGCCTTCCAGAGGCTCGTCGCTCCGCATCAGTTCCGAAGCGGGGATATAGATCGAATGAGGGTCAAGTTCCTTGAGGATTTCGGGAATGAACTTGTCCGACAGGCTGTCGATGTCGATACGATCGACATAGTACTTCGAAACATAGCCCATAACCGCCGAAAGATTGTTATCCTCCGTGTCGGCGAAGACTATCCTCCGACCTTTCATTTTTCCCAGCTGCAGCCCGGTGAGCAAGGCGAGTAAAACCATTGTGAGCGAGAGCAGGGGTCCGAGATACTTGTTTTTTTTCTTTTCCATAAACAGATTAAATTTCTATGTAGCACAATTCTATTCCGGCTCTTTGCAGCAGTTCCAAGCCGTCTGCCTTTCTGTAGTTGTCGAAGTACACAACCCGCACTATTCCCGCCTGTATTATCAGCTTCGCGCATTCGATGCAGGGAGAAGTAGTCACGTAGAGTGTAGCTCCGTTGCTGCTATTGTTCGACCGCGCAACCTTGGTTATGGCGTTGGCTTCGGCATGAAGAACATAAGCTTTAGTCTGTCCTTCTTCATCTTCGCACACATTCTCGAAACCCGAAGGAGTACCGTTGTATCCGTCGGAAATAATCATTTTGTCTTTGACAAGAAGAGCACCCACTTGTCTGCGTATGCAGTAAGAATTTTTTGCCCATGTTTTCGCCATTTCCAGATAAAGCTTGTCGATTCGCAATTGTTTGTCGTTCATCCAGTAGCTATTATATTCACACAAAATTTCCGCAAAGATAAACCTTTTTTGTCAATTACGAATTACGAATTACGAATCAATTACGAATTACGAATTACGAATTACGACCCACTGCGAGTCAATTACGAATTACGAATTACGAATTACGACCCACTGCGAGTCAATTACGAATTACGAATTACGAATTACGACCGACTGCGAGTCAATTACGAATTACGAACTGATGTTACGCAGTGTGCGGTTTTTTGCACACAGATGACACAGATTTGACAGATGAGACAGATTTGACAGATGAGACAGAATCGAGAGATATTTCATATGACACATAGTAGTCAAAAATAGACAGAAGTGGTATAGTTT
>JAITHX010000031.1 GCA_031279735.1 Prevotellaceae bacterium | reverse complement strand
ATCTGCGCGCTAATCCCGTAACAATCGTATAACAACTTTATAACTATCCATGCATAATGTATAACATTCGCAAATTGTATTTTAAGGATACTTCGTTCGCCAACCTGATGCAGCACCGGATATACAACGTGCTGCTCATTTCGAGCAAATACGATGCCTTTATCCTCGAGGAAGACGGACGAATCGACGAACAGCTTTTCAACGAGTACGTCGCGCTGAACCTCCGCTACGCGCCTCGATTCACTCTTGTCGAATCCGAAGCCGAGGCTCAAAGCCGTCTCGATGCCGGCAAGTACGAACTGCTCATTGCCATGTCCGATAGCGCGGGCAACGACATCATCGGTATCGCCCAGCGAATCAAACAGCGTCACCGCGACATACCGGTGGTTGTCCTCACGCCTTTCCTCCGCGAAGTGTCCATGCGTCTGCGCAAGGGCAACATCGACTATATCGACTATGTGTTCAGCTGGCTCGGCAACTCCGACCTTCTCCTCGCCATCATCAAGCTGCTCGAAGACCGGATGAATGTCCGCGAGGACGTTGCGAGCGTGGGCGTGCAGATACTGCTCTTTGTCGAGGATTCGGTGCGCTGCGCCTCCTCGATTCTTCCCCACCTCTATAAGTTCGTCTTCAACCAGTCGCGCTCCTTTATGACCGAGGCGCTCAACGAACACCAGCAGATGCTCCGCATGCGCGGACGCCCCAAGATACTCATGGCGCGAACCTACGAGGAGGCTCTCGAAATATTCGACCGCTATTCGGACAACATCATGGGCATAGTGTCGGATGTGAGCTTTCCCCGCAGCGGCAAGATGAGCCGTCACGCCGGCATCGACTTGTGCCGGCACGTGAAAAGCATTGATCCGTTCATGTCCTACATACTCGAATCCTCCGAAGAGGAGAACATTCCTCTTGCGCGCGAACTCGGCGTGCCGTTCATCGACAAGAACGACGAGAAGACTCTGCCCGGCAAGCTGAAAAAACTCCTTCTGGAGGACTTCGGCTTCGGCAACTTCATCTTCCGCAATCCCGACACCGGCGAAAAGATAGCCGAAGCCTCCGACCTCAAGGAACTCCAGCGGCTTGTGCTTGAACTCCCCGACGAATCGCTGCGCCGCCATTTCTCGCGCAACGATGTGTCGAAATGGCTCTATTCGCGCGCCATGTTTCCTCTCGCCTCGTTTGTCGAAGCTCTTTCGGTGGACGATTTCGGCAACCTTTCCGAAGTCAAGCAGGCTCTGTTCGACGCTATTGTCCGCTATCGCAAGATCAAGAACCGGGGCATCGTCGCCGTGTTCCGCAAGGACAGATTCGACCGCTACTCGAACTTTGCCCGCATAGGTTCAGGCTCGATGGGGGGCAAGGGACGGGGTCTCGCCTTCCTCGATTCGACTATCAAGAACTATCCCGAACTCGACGACTTCGAGAACGAACGGAACGTGCAGATCACCATTCCCAAGACTGTTGTTCTCTGCACCGACATATTCGACGAGTTCATGGACGCGAACAATCTCTATCCCGTGGCTCTCTCCGGCGCGCCCGACGAGGTTATACTGCGGCATTTCCTCGACGCCTCCCTGCCCGACTATCTGCCCGACTATTTCACCACTTTCTTCGAGGCGATAGCCGCGCCCGTCGCCGTGCGCTCGTCGAGCCTTCTCGAAGATTCCTACTATCAGCCTTTCGCCGGCGTTTATTCCACCTGCATGATCCCTTTCTCGCCCGACACCCCGAAACAGCGTTTTCTCGACGACCTTAGCGCAGGCGTCAAAGCGGTTTACGCTTCGGTGTTCTACCGCGAAAGCCGAGCGTACATGGCATCGACGGTCAATGTGATAGATTCGGAAAAGATGGCGGTAGTGCTTCAGGAAATCGTGGGACGCGAGCGCAACGGACGATACTACCCGTCGTTTTCCGGCGTCGCCCGCTCGGTGAACTTCTATCCGGTTGAACCCGAACGCCCCGACGACGGTGTGTGCAACGTGGCGCTCGGACTCGGCAAATATGTGGTTGACGGCGGGGTGAGCCTTCGCTTCTCGCCCGCCCGTCCGGACTGCGCCCTCCAGACCAACGACGTGAAAACGGCTCTGCGCGAAACTCAAACCCGATTCCTCGCCCTCAACACTTCGGCAACGGCAACATTCGAACTCTCCGCCGACGACCGCCGCAATCTCTCCGAGTTCACCCTCAAACATGCCGAAGAGGACGGCACCCTGCGTCTAATCGCCTCGACCTTCGACCGCAACGACCACAGGCTTCGCGACGGACTGTTCGAGGGTCGCAAGGTGATCACTTTCGCCAACATTCTCAAACACGACGCTTTCCCCCTCGCCGCCATCCTCCGCAAGGTGCTGAAGATTTGCCGCAACGACATGGGCTACCCCGTCGAAATAGAATTTGCGGTGAACCTCGCCGCCTCGCCCGACGAACTGTCGTCGTTCAACCTGCTCCAAATCCGCCCCATCGTGGCGAACGACGAGATACTGGTCGAAAACCTCGCCTCCATCGACCGCGAACAGACTTTCGTCTTCTCGACCCGCGCCCTCGGCAACGGCATCATCGACGACCTCTCCGATTTCGTTTACGTAAAGCCCCAGTCGTTCGATCCTCTCCAAAGCGAAACCATTGCCGAAGAACTCGACAAGCTGAACGCGCACTTCCTCGCCGAAGGACGCAACTACATCCTCTCCGGTCCGGGACGGTGGGGATCGAGCGATCCGGCGCTCGGCATTCCGGTGAAGTGGGCGCAAATCTCCGCCGCCCGACTGATAATCGAAGCCGGACTGGAGAACTACCGCGTCGAACCAAGTCAAGGCACCCACTTCTTCCACAACATCACATCCTTCAAAGTAGGCTACTTCACCGTCGATCCCCACACCGCCGGCGAACAGTTCGACGAAGCCTATCTCTCCCGCTGCCCCGTAGCCTTCGAAAGCCGCTTTATCAGGCATATCCGCCTTCCCCAGCCCGCAACAGTCAAAATCGACGGTCGAACAGGACGCGGAGCAGTGTTTAAAGTATAATCGTCGAATCGCACTCTGCAAATATTTCATACCTTTGCGGCGATTTATTTAATAATGCGTGTCGATTAGAATATTTAAGGAAGTAATAACACAACATAAAGCAACGATTCATGGCAACACATCATTTTCTCGCCTTCGATCTGGGCGCCACAAGCGGACGCTCCGTACTCGCCACTCTGAGCGACGGACGAATCAGTCTCAGGGAACTCGCGCGGTTTCCAAACAAGCCGGTTCGCATCGGCAACAAGTATTTCTGGAACATCTACTCTCTGTTCGAGGAACTTAAGAACGGGCTGCGCGCCGCCGTTGCGGAGGGTGTCGCGATCGATTCGATAGGAATAGACACTTGGGGCGTCGATTTCGCTTTTCTTGCCTCCGACGGTATGTTTGCGGGACTGCCGCGATCCTACCGCGATCCTTATACCGAGGGGGTGGTCGAGGAGTATTTCGCCAAGATACCCGGTCGCGAGGTTTACCGGCTTACCGGGATTCAAATTATGAACATCAACAGTCTATTTCAGCTCTGCGCCGCGAAACGGGAAGGTTCGTCGGCGCTGAAATCCGCCGAATCCATACTCTTCATGCCCGACGCGCTTTCGTATCTGCTTACCGGAAAGAAAGTTTGCGAATACACCATCGCTTCCACTTCCCAGCTGCTGAATCCGCTCACCGGCGCCTTTGAAACTTCGCTGCTCGAAGCTGCCGGCGTCTCGCCCTCGCTGCTTCCCGCTCGTCCCGTCATGCCGGGCGAACGCATCGGCGTTCTCTCCGAAAGCGTTTGCCGCGAGTGCGGAACGGGAGCTATTCCGGTTGTGGCGGTTGCGGGTCACGACACCGCTTCCGCCGTTGCCGCCATCCCCGCCGAGAACGAACGTTTTGCCTTCCTCAGTTCCGGAACATGGTCGCTGATGGGTCTCGAACTCGACAAGCCGGTGATCGACGACCGCAGTTTTGCAATGAATTTCACCAACGAAGGCGGCGCGGGCGGCACCACGCGCTTCCTGAAAAACATCACCGGAATGTGGCTGCTCGAACAGTGCCGCAAGGAATGGGCGGCGAGCGGCGCGCAGCTCGAATATCCCGAAATGGTGCGGGCAGCTCTCCTGTCCGAACCCTACCGAAGCCTGATCGACGCCGACCATCCGTCCTTCGCCAACCCCGAAAGCATGACCCGCGCCATTGCCGACTACTGCGCCGGCACCGGACAGCCTGCGCCCGAAAACCGTGCAGCCTACACGCGCTGCATCTTCGACAGTCTGGCAATGAAGTACCGGCAAGTGCTCGACAGCCTCAAGCTCTTCGCCCCGTTCGAAATCGAGAAACTCCACGTCATAGGCGGCGGCGCGCAAAACAAACTCCTGAACCGAATGACCGCCGACCTCACGGGTATCCCGCTCGTCGCCGGCCCGTCGGAAGCCACCGCCACCGGCAACGCCCTGATTCAGGCAATGGCAATAGGCGCGCTGAAATCGCGCGACGAAATGCGCGCAACGGTGCGCAACTCCGTGTCGCCCGAAACTTTCGTTCCCGTGAAGTCGGACGCCGCCGACGAAGCATACGTTAAATATCTGTCCATAGTCAGCAGCACGACGAAATGATAGATTCACTGCATATAGAAAACTTCCGCAGCCTGAAACGGTTTCAGATCGACTCGCTCAAGCGTGTCAACCTGATAGCCGGAAAAAACAATACCGGCAAGTCGAGCCTGCTCGAAGCCGTGGCGCTTTACGCCTGCAAAGGCAAAATGAACGACGTCCTCCGGCTGCTTGAGAATCGCGGAGAGTACTCCCCGGCTACGAACGTTCCCGACTTCACCGAGTTTAATATCCGTTCGCTCTCCCGCCTGTTCGCCGACGGAAAAATCGAATACGGCTCCGGCAGCGCCATCCGGATAGGCGACAGGGACAGTTCCGTCCGGCTGAGATTCGTCAAATACTTGTATAATCCGCAAACCAATGCGCCTGAAAGAGTTTTGCCGGACAACGAAAATAATCCCAACGCCAAAACAGGATTTGAAATACGTTGCGACGGATCCTTCCTGATTCAACTCGACATGCCCGTCAGCAGATTCGAGAACGTCATCGTTCCCGACAGATACAAGTTCGTCGGAGCAACAGACGTTCACGGCGGAGCGAACGATAAACTTTTCGACGGCATTACTCTTACAGAAAGAGAATCCAGCGTGATAGACGCGCTAAGAATAATAGAGCCGCGAGTGGAAAGAATCGCCTTTGTAGCCGACAGATACTCGGCAATGAGAAACCCTGTCGTAAAACTGTCGGGACTGCGCGACGTGTCGCCGATGAGCGGAATGGGCGACGGCATCAACCGCATACTGACGATTATCCTCGCTCTGGTCAACGTCGAAAACGGGTATCTGCTTATCGACGAATTTGAAAACGGCTTGCACTACAAGGTGCAGGAACGACTGTGGAATGTCATTTTCAAAACGGCGAAAGAGCTTAACGCGCAGGTGTTCGCCACAACCCACAGCAACGACTGCATCCGCTCGTTCGGAAACGTCCTCAACAATCCCGACTACGACGCGGACGACGGAAAACTGATTCGTCTCGACAGAAAGGACGACACCGTTTCCCGCACGGAATTTGACGCGCGAGAACTGCGTATTGCAAATGTCAGAAGTATAGAAATAAGATAAACAATCATCATGCAAAAAGAAACAGCACTCTCCTCCTACGCAAACGCCCGCGAGCGTTACGCTGCACTCGGCGTCGATACCGATGCCGCGCTGGACATGCTCCGGAACATCCCCGTCTCGATCCACTGCTGGCAAGCCGACGACGTTACAGGGTTTGAACGGCTCGAAAATCTTGGCGGAGGCGGCATACAGGCTACAGGAAACCACCCCGGCAAAGCCCGCAATATCGACGAACTCCGCATGGACATCGAAAAGACGCTTTCGCTGGTCGCGGGAACTCACCGCCTCAACCTCCACGAAATATACGGAGAATTTGGCTCCGAACTCATCGACCGCGATCAGGTCGAACCTCGACACTTCGGCGGATGGATGCAGTGGGCTAAGGAAATCGGAGTGAAACTCGATTTCAATTCCACCTCCTTCGGTCACGCCAAAAGCGGAAGCCTCACCCTCGCTAACCCCGACAAGGCTATACGCGACTTCTGGATTGAACACACCCGCCGCTGTCGGCGCATAGCCGACGAAATGGGACGATTCCAGAACGACCCCTGCCTCATGAATCTATGGATTCACGACGGAAGCAAGGACGCCCCCGTCAACAGACAGTTCTATCGACTGCTGCTCCAGCGCTCGCTCGACGAAATATTCGCCGAGCCTCTCCCCTGCATGAAGGACTGCATCGAATCCAAACTCTTCGGCATCGCGCTCGAAAGTTTCACCGTCGGCTCGCACGACTTCTATCTCGGCTACTGCGTCAGAAACAGTAAAATCATCACTCTCGACACCGGACACTTCCACCCGACCGAAAGCGTAGCCGACAAAATTTCCGCCATCCTCCCCTTTGTCCCCGAAATAATGCTGCACCTCAGCCGTCCTGTCCGCTGGGATTCCGACCATGTCACTATCCTCAACGACGAAACCGCTGCCATTGCCGCCGAAATAGTCCGCGCCGACGCTCTCCGGACTGTCCATGCCGGACTCGACTACTTCGATGCATCCATCAATCGCATCGGAGCCTACGTCGTCGGAATACAAACTGTGCAAAAGGCTTTTCTCCAAGCTCTCCTCGAACCTATCGCCCGCCTTCGCGAATACGAAGCGCAGGGAAGACTCTACGAACGGCTCGCTATGCTCGAAGAGGCAAAATCGCTTCCGTGGGGCGCTGTGTGGGACTATTTCCGCCTGACGAACAATCTCCCGTCGGGCGAAGACACCATCAAGGAAATCATGCAGTACGAACAACAGGTAACATCAAAGCGATAAACAAAACGACAATCAATAACGATAAACAAAATATCAAAATAAAAATGGATTCAATACTGAACATTTGCCCGGCAACGGCTAAGGCGGTGAACGACGTCGCCGAAGTTGCGGGCTATCTCTGGCAAAAAGGCTGGGCGGAACGAAACGGAGGCAATATCACCGTGAATCTCTCCGATTCGGCTGCCGATGCGGCGCGCACGCTCCAGCCCATAGCGCCCCCGACGCCCATAGGAAGAACTCTTCCCCATATCAAAGGCGGAATATTCTTCTGCAAAGGCACTAACAAACGCATGCGCGACCTTGCGCGATACCCCATGGACAACGGTTCCGTTATCCGCGTTTCCGACGACGGCACAAACTACTCCATCATAGCCGACAAACCCGTTAAACCCACTTCCGAAATAATCTCGCACCTCTCGATCCACAACTATCTCGTCGGGAAAGGCTCCAATTATCGGGCTGTAGTACACACCCATCCCATCGACCTCGTCGCCATGAGCCACAACCCCGCCTTCCTCGAAAAAGACCTGCTCGGCACCCTGCTGTGGAGCATGATCCCGGAAACGAGAGCTTTCTGCCCGCGAGGACTCGGCATTGCCCCCTACGCTCTGCCCGGTTCGGCAGAACTTGCCGACGCCACCATCGCCCAGCTCGACGAATACGACGTTGTAATGTGGGAAAAACACGGAGTTTGCTCCGTGAGCGAAAACGTGGGCGAAGCCTTCGACATGATCGACACTCTCTCGAAATCCGCCCAAATCTATCTCACGGCTAAATCCATGGGGTTTGAACCCGAAGGAATCTCGCCCGAGAAAATGGAAGAGATGAAACGGGTATTCAATCTTTAGCGGTTAGTGGTTAGTTAGTGGTTAGTGGTTAGTGGTTAGTGGTTAGTGCCTTTCGGACGGGTGGAGCGAGACGGAGACACTGAGCCGAAAGGCACTAACCACTGACCACTAACCACTAAGGGATGTGTTAGAAATAACTTATAAGGGATGCAGTTCGGATTTTGGTGGTGATGCAAAAAGTATGCTGATATAAAGGCTTTATTATATGTTATTTGACTGGTGTTTTTGGAATTTGCACACACAAATATGGAGTCCTAAATGCCATAGATACACCTAATTTT
>JAITHX010000023.1 GCA_031279735.1 Prevotellaceae bacterium | reverse complement strand
ATAAACAGAGTTTCCTCCGCCGGAATATCCGCGCGGCTTTTGTATCTTTCGAGACAGAAGGACAGGAACAGCAGGACTTTCCCTTCGTCCTGCGATTTCGATTGTTTCTCTTCTTCCAGAATCTCGAATATATCCTGACCGCTCATATACCAAAGGTTTGCTTCTTCGTCCGAAAGAATTTCGTAGCAATCGGAATGATAGAGGTAGGCAAAGGCATCTTCGCTGCCCATCTGCTTCTGCTGCATGATTATTTCCGCCAGCTGCTGAACTTTAAACGGCATTATTGCCTCTTCAATGCTTGTATTTTTCTGCGACATAATTACTTTTTCAAAATAAAAAATTAAAAAACATTCGACGCGAAGTTAGAGCTTTAAGCCGGATAAAACAAATTGAAAATTGTTATGCGGCTGTTACGCGATGGTTATACCGTTGTTATGCCGGTACTATCGCATGAATATGCAATAGACGGCGGCGGCGAGCAGCGCGCTGACAGGAATTGTCAGTATCCAAGCCCACAGAAGGTTTTTGGTCACGCCCCAGCGCACGGCCGACATGCGTTTCGAGGCTCCCACGCCGATGATCGCTCCGGTGATGGTATGGGTGGTGCTTACGGGGATTTTCAGAAATTCCGACAGATAAAGAGTCATTGCGCCGGCTGTTTCTGCCACTACTCCTTCCAGCGGATTCACTTTGGTGATTCTCGTGCCCATCGTTTTTACTATTTTCCAGCCGCCCGACATGGTGCCGAGCGCTATTGCCGAGAAGCAGGCGAGGGGAATCCATTCGCGCATTTCGCCCATGCTGTTCATTCGCATCCATTCGGGCAAGTCGGGAATGTCGCGGTTTGCCGCAATGAGCGCTGCGCCTATAATTCCCATCACTTTCTGCGAATCGTTCAGTCCGTGTCCGATGCTGAACAGGGCGGAGGAAAGCAATTGCAGGCGCTTGAACCAGCCGTTGGTTTTGTGGGGATTGAATTTTCGGCACACGTGATAGGTGAGAACGGTGAGCAGAAGCGCGACCGTCATTCCTATCAGCGGCGCCAGAACTATGAACGAGACTATTTTGAGGATTACCGACGAATGTATCGCTTCGAATCCGCTGGCGGCTATCGCGGCTCCGGCGAATCCGCCTATCAGGGTATGCGACGAGGACGAGGGGATGCCGAGCCACCATGTCAGCAAATTCCAGCAGATGGCGGCCGACAGTCCAGCAACGACTACCCTCGATGTGATATAGTCTGAATGAACGGTTTTCGCCACCGTGTTCGCGATGCTTTCGCCGAAGCCTCCGAAAAGATAGACGGCGATAAAGTAGGCGACGAAATTAAAAAAAGCCGCCCACACGACAGCTTTAAACGGAGAAAGCACCTTAGTTGAAACGATGGTCGCTATTGAATTTGCGGCGTCGTGAAATCCGTTAATGTAGTCGAAAAGAAGAGCCAGCGCTATGATTACGGCGAGCATGCTGAGTTCCGTCATGTCAGGCGTACTTTACGATAATGGTTTTGATAATTTTGCCGACATGTTCCATCGTGTCGGTGGCTTTTTCGAGTTCGTACATGATTTCCTTCATCTTTACCACTTCTATGGCGTCGGTTTCATTTTCAAAAAGATCCACAAGGAAATGCTCGTATATTTCGTCGGCTTTGTTTTCGAGATTGTGCAATTCGTTGCAGTAGGCTTTTATTTTTTTGGTGTTTTTTTTCAGAACGTCGAGTTCCTCCACCGCCCTGGCTATATATCCGGCGGATTCCTTGAGGTTTTGCGCCAGAGCCACCGCCGCTTCGGGAATATGTTTCGGGTTGTAGAGCGCTATTCGCTTGGCGCAGCTGTTGATGCTGTCTATCACGTCGTCCATTCTGTTTGCCAGATGATTGATGTCTTCCCTGTCGAAGGGCGTGATGAAAGTTTCGTTCAAAGCGTCGAAAATCTGATTGGAAACCTTGTCGGCTTCCCGCTCCTTGTTCTTTATCTTTTTGAAGCAGTTCAGCGCCGCCGCGTGGTTTTCGGACTGCACGCACACGATTATCAAATCGCAGATTTCAAGTAAAATGTCCGATACTTTGTGCAGCAGGGGAAAGAATTTCGGTTCTTTAGGCAGGAATTTGTTGAAAAATGTATTTAACATAACAGATTATTTTATCCTTACGATATTTCTATAAATCATCTCTAAAATCACGCCGCAAAAGTACTAAGAAAAATGAAATCGACAATAACCCGCCCATTCGTCGCATTTTGTTTTTTGTTTCACGCAAAAATTGTACTTTTGCAAAAATTCTTCGGAATCAGGACGACGAAATATTGGTAAATTAAAATAAAAACTGTTATGAATGTAAAAAAATTATTGCGCCTTTTCCTTTTCCTGCCGGCAGCAGGCATGTTTTTGCTTTCCTGCGAATCCAAACCCGCCGGCAGCGACAATGACCTTTCTCCCGACTACAATCCTTACGTTCTCGGATTCACTTCGGGAAATATTTCCGTCAAATCGAATATAACGATAGAACTGTCGGAAACTTCCGTTTTCGACGCCGACGAAGAAGTGCCGGACAATCTGTTCGAGATTTCTCCCTCGGTGAAGGGAAAAATTCAAATGCACGACAACCGGCAGGACTTCGTTTTTATTCCGGACGAGAATCTTAAAGTTGCTCAAAAATATCTTGTCAAGTTTAAAGTGGGAAAAGCCGTGAAAAACGTCAAAAAGGAATTTCGCGAGTTCGCTTTCTCGTTCACCACCATCAAACCCTCCTTTTATATGGTGCGCGACGGGCTGAAACTCTACAGCGAAACTACTCCGCATATATTCAAACTGGAACGGAACGTCTATCTTTCGGACTACGCCGACCCTTCGGCTGTGGAGAAGATGCTTAAAGTTTCGTCCGGCATCAAATTGCCCGCTCCCGTCTGGGAACACGAGGGCAACCTGCATAAGTTTGTCATCGACAGCATCAAAACCGGAGAATCGGCTTCGGAACTGAAACTGAATCTCGACGCCAAATATATAGGAGGCGACATCGCCGACGAAGAAACTCTCCGTATTCCAAGCAAGTACGAATTCGACATACTTGGCGTCAGTATGAACAAGGACGACGACGAACAGACTATCATCTGCCGCTTCTCGGCGCCCATCGACGCCAAACAAAACCTCAAGGGCATAGTCTCGCTCGAAAACGAGCGCTTTACATACAGAATCTCTCTGAACACCATAATGCTGTATCCCGCCGAAACACTGAGAGGGCAAGTGACCCTGAACATCTTCGAAGGTCTCAAAAGCGCCAGCGGAGGCACTCTCGGCAAGCATTATTCCGAAGAGCTTCAGTTTGAATCCGACAGCCCCGAAGTCAAGTTCCTTTCCGAAGGCTCCATCCTGCCCGGCTCGACCAAAGGCACAGTGCTGGCTTTCCAAGCCGTAGGCGTAAAGTCGGTGACGGCTAAAATAGTGAAAATCCACGAACGGAACATGCTGCAGTTCCTTCAAGTCAACAGCCTCGACGGAAATCTCGAACTCAAGCGCGCCGGACGTCCCGCAGCTTTCAAAACCATTAAACTCGACGACAACAAAACCCCGAAGGAACTGAAGCGCTGGGGAACTTACGCGCTCGACCTCTCCAAATTAGTCACCCCAGAACAGGGCGCCATCTACAGAGTGGAACTCTTTTTCACCCAAAAACAGGCTATAATCGAATGTGAAGACGCCTCCGACGACACCGCCGCTACCCCTACCGACGAAGAACTGCTGCAGGCGGAAAACGACGGGTACGACGACCACGACACTTACGACTACACCTACTACTATGACGACGACTTCGAGCGAAATCCATGCTCCAAAGACTATTACAGAACGAAAAAAGCCCACGCGGTGAAGAACGTTCTGGCTTCCGACCTCGGCCTCATAGCCAAAAAAGGCTCCGGCAACACGATTCGTTTCATCGCCTCCAATCTTCATTCGGTGCTTCCGGTGCCGGACGTGAGCGTGGAAGTTTATAATTATCAGCAGCAGCTTCTGGGTTCGGGCACTACAAACAACGAGGGATTTGTCGATGTCGCCGTATCGGGCAAAGCCTACGCCGCCGTTGCGCGGCACGGAAAACAGAGGGCTTATCTGCACCTGAACGACGGAGAGGCAATTTCGCTCAGCCGTTTCGACGTGGCGGGCGATGCGGTCAAAAACGGTCTGAAAGGATTCGTATATGGCGAAAGGGGCGTCTGGCGACCGGGCGACTCCATCTTCCTCACTTTCGTCCTTCAGGATTTCGACAATAAAATCCCCGCCTCGCATCCCGTAATCATGGAACTGAACAACTCGAGGGGACAGCAAGTGGCGCGACAAAGTAAAATGGGCGGACTCAACGGGTTCTACACTTTCGTATGCCCCACCGACAACAACGCCCCGACGGGCGATTGGTCGGCTACGGTGAAGGTTGGCGGAGTGTCGTTCCACAAAACCGTGAAGGTGGAAACCGTGAAGCCCAACAGACTTAAAATAAATCTCACATTCGACAGCGATGTACTCGACTTTTCGCTTCCCGTGAAGGGCACGCTCTCGGCTAAGTGGCTGCACGGCGCCCCAGCGAAAAACTCGGAGGCGCAAATCTCCATGACCCTCAGCAAAACAGCCACCGTATTCAAAGGCTATGAAGGCTATGTCTTCGACGACCTCACTAAGGAAATGGAAGCGGAAGAGAAAAATTTCCTGACAGGCAAACTGAACGATGCAGGATCGCTGTCGTTTTCCGAAAAATTCGACCTGTATTCCAAAGCTCCCGGAAAGCTGACCGCAACCTTCGTCACCAAAGTTGCAGAAGAAGGCGGCGATTTCAGCCTCGACAAACTTTCTATGGAAGTCTCGCCCTATAAGAGATATGTAGGAATAAATCAGCCCAAAGGCACAGGACGCAACAATATGCTCGAAACCGACAGAAACCAGACTTTCAATATTGTTCTCCTCGACCAGAACGGACGAACAGTCAACGAAAACCAAAATCTCTCCATCTCGGTCTATAAATTAGACTGGAGCTGGTGGTGGAGTTCGTCCAACAGCTCTTCAGCCGACTTTAACTACAGTTCCTACTCAACTTCTGTTCATCGCGAAACAGTTAAAGCCTCCGGCGGACGAGCGTTGTTTTCCTACAAGGCTTTGCACGGCGAATACGGATTTTATCTCATAAAGGCTACCGACGCCGCCGGCGGTCACAGCGCAGCCACGGTGGCTTACTACGACTGGCCCGGATGGGGCGGCAGGGCGCGACAGGGGCAGGAAAAGGTAACAATGCTTGCTTTTGAAAGCGATAAGGAATCCTACAACACCGGCGAAACCGCACTGATAGTTTTCCCCTCCTCCAACACCGCCCGCGCTCTGGTGAGCATAGAAAACGGAACCAAAGTGCTGAATACCTACTGGGTGGACTGCAAGAACAACGAGACCAAAATCGAAATCAAGACTACGCCCGAAATGACGCCGAACGTCTATGTCTCCATCTCTATGGTGCAGCCTTACGCCCAAACGCAAAACGATTTGCCTGTCCGCATGTTCGGAGTCATTCCCCTGAACGTGGTCGATCCCGAAACAAAGCTCGACCCGGTGCTGGAAGTCCCCGAAGTCATCAAACCCGAAGAAAAATATAAAATCACTGTGAGCGAAGCGCGCGGACTGCCGATGACCTACACGCTCGCCGTAGTGGACGAAGGTCTCCTTGATCTGACCCGTTTCAAAACCCCTGACCCGTGGCGCTATTTTTATGCCAAAGAAGCGCTGGGCGTGCAAACCTGGGACTTGTATTCGTCGCTGATAGGCGCCTACGGAGGCCACATCGACCGCTTGTTTGCCGTTGGCGGCAGCGACGCGGCAGCCGCCGGCAAAACTAAAATCAATAGATTCAAACCTGTTGTCCGCTTCATCGGTCCGTTCTCCGCCGACAAGGGAAACAAAAACACTCACGAACTCGAAATGCACAACTACATCGGATCGGTGAGGGTAATGCTCGTTGCCGGAAACAGAAAAGCCTACGGATTCGCCGAAAAGTCCGTTCCGGTCAAAAAGCCGCTTATGGTGGTCGCCACTCTGCCCCGCGTTCTCGCTCCGGGCGAGGAAATAAATCTGCCCGTAACGGTATTCGCAACCGACAGCAAAATAAATAAGGCTGACATCTCCATCGAAACCAACGAACTGTTCTCCGTCGCGGAAAAGAAACATTCCCTGACTTTCGCTTCCGCAGGCGAGGAAATGACGCACTTTGCACTGAAAGTAAATGAAAAGGCGGGAGCAGGCAAAATCCGAATAATCGCCCGCAGCGGCGTCGAACAGTCCGAATATAATGTAGAACTCGAAGTGCGCATGCCCAATCCGCCTATTACTAAAGTCCGCTCCGTAGTGCTCGAAGCGGGCAAAAAGGAATCGATCTCCGAATCCCTGCCCGGCATCGACGGCACGAACACCGCCCGAATCGAAGCATCGTTCATTCCCGCCCTGAATCTGGGCGAACGGCTGCAATATTTGATCCGCTACCCCCACGGATGTCTGGAACAGACCACTTCAGCCGCCTTTCCGCAACTTTATCTCAACTCGGTGACCGAATTGAGCAGTCGGGAAAAGTCCTCCGCTTCCTATAACGTCAAAGCCGCGCTAAACAAACTGAAGAGCTTCGCAGGCGTCGAAGGCGGCTTCATGTACTGGCCCGGACAAGGCTACTGCGACGAGTGGGCAACAAGCTATGCCGGCGAATTTATGCTCGAAGCCGAGAAAAAAGGCTTCTCCCTGCCGAGCGGAATGAAGCAGAACTGGCTCAAGTTCCAGCAGAAAAAGGCACGCGCCCGAATTGCTCACGCCGCGCCTTCCGCGCCTTCCTCCCCGCTGCTCTTCAATCAGTCCGACTTGATTCAAGCCTACCGACTATACACTCTGGCTAAAGCCAAAGCGCCCGAACTCGGAGCCATGAACCGTCTGAAAAACGACAAAACTCTCTCCGCCCAAGCGCGCTGGGTGCTGGCTTCCGCTTATGCGCTGGCAGGACAGACCGAAGTAGCCGCAGGGCTCATCGAGCGCGCCGAAACGAACGTCAAGGAATACACCTCGTCGTTCTCCCAAACCTACGGATCGAGCGTCAGGGACATGGCTATGATTCTCGACGCACTGATCCTGATGAAGCGCGAATCGCAAGCCTTCGAACTCGTGCGAACCCTCTCGCGAAAACTCAATTCCGACCAGACAATGAGCACCCAGACGACGGCTTACGCCCTGATGGGCATGTCGCGATACGCGGAAAGCCTCAAGGAAAACAAGTCCATCGACCTCGCTTACTCCATCGACGGCGGGGACACAAAGAAGATAAATACCCGGAAACCGCTCTGGACCGAAGACCTGGGAAACGTTGCATCGGGCAAATTTGAACTCGAAAACAAATCCAAAAACACAGTGTTCGCCCAAATCACCGCCACCGGAATACCTGCGGCCGGACAAGAGGCAGCTTTCGAAAACAAAATAAAAATCGCGGTAGCCTACATGATCGGCGACACTCCGGTCGATCCCGCAAAACTGGAACGGGGGACAGACTTCCGCGCCGTTGTGAAAGTTACAAACATAGGCCCGTCGCGCGAAAAATACACCAATATCGCACTCACCGAAGTATTCCCCTCCGGATGGGAAATATTCAACGAACGTCTCTTCAGCGCGGGAAAAGATAAAAACTCGAGCGAGTACGATTATCGCGACATCCGCGACGACAGGGTTCTCACCTATTTCAGTCTCGATGCAGGCGAAACAAAACAGTTCTTCGTAAAACTGAACGCCACCTACACGGGGAAATTTTATCTCCCCGCCTTCAAAGTCGAAGCTATGTACGACCCCTCTATCCGCGCTAATAATACAGGACAATGGGTGGAGGTTAGCGGTTAGCGGTTAGCGGTTAGTGGTTAGCGGTTAGTGGTTAGTGATTAGTGGTTAGTGATTAGTGGTTAGTGATTAGTGGTTAGTGATTAGTGGTTAGTGGTTAGTGATTAGTGGTTAGTGATTAGTGGTTAGTGATTAGTGGTTAGTGATTAGTGATTAGTGGTTAGTGATTAGTGGTTAGTGATTAGTGCCATCCGGCTCCTTTTCCATGATTCATCCGCAGGCACTAACCACTAACCACTAACCACTAACCACTAACCACTGTTAGCGGTTATACTTCTGTCGTGTTAAAATTGTGAGATAGCCGGCCAACTCCGGCAGACACTAATCACTCGGGGTAATTGTAGAAGAAGCCCTTATTTCCAAAGGTTCCCTTAGTAGCATACAGGTTCTCGTCTCTCCTCGCCCTTATTCCCTTATTAGAGCTTTAATAAGAGAATAAGGGCGAGAAGAGACGAAAACCTGTATGCTACTAAGGGAACCCTTGGGAAATAAGAGTTTCAATGAACCCGCGGCGAAGATTTTAAGACTTGACCACTCACAATTTTGGTTCTACAGGGAATTGTGTGGAAAAGTCATAAAACCCTTATTTTTCAAAGTGCCCTTAGCAGCCTCCGGACAGCATCACCCTTGTTCCCTTGTTAAGGGATTGTGCGGTTATTCACCGCATCGCGGTGTTTTTTTACCGCAAGGGGCGCGGAGGCTTCGCAGAGGGCGCAGGGGCTTCGCGTCCTTTGCGCAAGGTCATTGGAGGTTGCGGATCAAGACCGGCAGCCGGAGCTCTTTGCAAAGGACGCGAAGCCCTTGCGTCCTTTGCGAAGCCTTTGCGCCCATTGCGTTACAAAAACACCGCAACGCGGTGAAAAAACACGCAAACTTTTCCCACACAATTCCCAGTAGAACCACTTATAAAGGATGTAGTTCGGGTTTTTAGCACACAGATGACACAGATGACGCAGATGACACGGATTTACACAGATTTGAATCCGCGTAAATCTGCGTCATCCGTGTCATCTGTGTGCTAAGTTATTTCTAACACATCCCTTAGCGGTTAAAAAAACACCGCAACGCGGTGAAAAACGGGAGGAAGACTTTAAGACTTGCCCACGTATTTTGGACACCCCATGTCGGGGGTTATAAAGTCGAATAAATAACTATATCAGACAAGTAGGGCGCCATTCGAATGACGCCCTACACCGTCCGAAGCCGGACAACTTTATAACTGCTTTATAACGATGATCACAACGATATTCCCAGCACAAGAAACACGTTCTCAGCGCGGGGATTCAGGATTGTTTGCACCCAAACGGGAAGCGCGAACCCGCCGAGTTTGATTTCCTTTGTCGCTTTGAGCGAAATATTGATAACGGAAAATCCGGGCGCGTTGTAATAGTCGGTTTCCCACGGCGACAGTCCGAGGGATGCAGAGAGAGCGACCTCCTTCACGGTAAAGGGATAAGAAAGCTCGAAATAGGAAGACCAAGCTGTTTTTCCGTTGCTTTTTGTTCCGTCGAAACCTGCGAAGTTAGTGTTCCACGACAGTGAGAGAGGAAATTTCTCTATGGGAAGAGTGTAGCCTACGCTTGCTTCAAACGTGTGTGCGGTGCCCTTGTTCTTGTCGTAGTTGAAATAGGAAGAGCTATCGTTCGGTATCCAATAGTCGTTGATACCGATGGAGAAGCCGGCAACTTGATACGAGATGCTCAGGTCAAACTCCTTGTAGCTTTGAAAGTCGGCAACGGGCATGCTGCCCCATGCGCCAATTGAAAAATTACCTGCGGAGAATCCCAGAGAAGGCTGGATGCTTGTGCCGCTCAGATGCAAGCCTCTCCACACGTAGGACGAAACCAAATCGGCGCCAGCCGAAAAGTCCCGCGCGATTGCCGCATTCACAAAGAAAAGCGGGACGATTGTCAACAAAATGAATCTTTTCATATCTTTTTTATTTAAGAATTAATATACACTCGATATTCGCAAGTTCATTGCCGTACAAAGATACAAATAAATTATGAATTACGAATTATAAATTATGAATTATTATGTGTGAATTTTGAATTAAAATTCACCCTTGTTCCCTTATTAAGGGATTGTGCGGTTATTCAGCGCGTCGCGGTGTTTTTTCACCGCAGAGGACGCAGAGGCTTCGCAGGGGGCGCAGAGGCTTCGCGTCCTTTGCGCAAAGTTGCCGGAGGCTGCGAGTCAAGCCCTCAAGACTCGTAACCGCACGCCCTTCGCAAAGGACGCGAAGCCCTTGCGCCCCTTGCGAAGCCTTTGCGCCCTCTGCGGTGAAAAAACACCGCGACGCGGTGAAGAACCGCACAATCCCTTTAAAGAATGTCGAATAAATTTAATTTTCGCAATTCATAATTCATAATTCATAATTTCTAAAATGATATTCGTAACTATTGGCGCACAGATTCCGTTCGATCGTCTTATCGAGACTGTTGACGAAATAGCCGCCGCCGTCAGCGAGCCTGTGGTGGCGCAAACCATGTCGGGAACATATCGCGCCCGAAATCTCGAAACGGTTCCGTTTCTTCCTCCCGACGAGTTCAACC
>JAITHX010000243.1 GCA_031279735.1 Prevotellaceae bacterium | reverse complement strand
TCATTCCGGTCCTGTTTGCTGTTTCATTCCTGTCCTGTTTGCTGTTTCATTCCTGTCCTGTTTGCTGTTTCATTCCTAGTAGGAATGACACTTCATTCCTACTAGGAATGACACTTCATTCCTGCTAGGAATGAAACAGCAAACAGGACAGGAATGAAACAGCAAACAGGACAGGAATGAAACAGCAAACAGGACAGGAATGAAACAGCAAACAGGACAAGAATGAAACGGCAAACAGGACAGGAATGAAACGGCAAACAGGACAGGAATGAAACAGCAAATAGGGTCGGAAATGAAATGCGAATCAGGTCGGAAAGGGGTGTATAATTGTCGCTTTTTGTCTGAATCGGGATTTTCAGAATTTAAGGATTCACAGGATTCTTAATCAATTACGAATTACGAATTACGAATTACGAATTACGACCCATAATCAATTACGAATTACGAATTACGAATTACGATCCGCTTCGGATCAATTACGAATTACGAATTACGACCCGCTTCGGCTGTATGTCCGAAGCGGGTCGTAATTCGTAATTCGTAATTCGTAATTGATTACGGGTCGTAATTCGTAATTCGTAATTCGTAATTGATTACGGGTCGTAATTCGTAATTCGTAATTCGTAATTGATTATGGGTCGTAATTCGTAATTCGTAATTCGTAATTGATACGGGGGCTATTTAGCCTTCAGTATGCAGTCGGTTCGCACTTCCCTGATTGCTTTCACGATGTTGCACGAATGTGTCACGGCCGACTGCGTGCGCAGAATAATCGCATACAGGGCATCGGGAACGAGAGTGTCCGGCACTATGAGTTTGACCTCGAGTCCCGTGTTCTTCACTATTGCCTTGGCGGGCGTTTCCTCTTCGTCGGCGCTGGCGAAGAAAGCGCCGGTTTGTGCGGCGTGTTCCTTGTCGCAAGCAATTTTCAGTCCCTTGCCTGTTAAGGTAACAACAAAGCCGCGAGTAATCGTCGAGTTGTCGGCTTTGGATTCCTCGTCCTTGATCTTGTCGATAATTCCGTCCTCTTCGTAGATTCCGTCGAAAATCACCTTCACGTTATTCTTGATATACTCGTTCAGAGGTTTTTTCGTTCTGATCAGTACATGGGGATGAACGCCTTCGGGGAGACGCTCTTCGGTGCCGGAGTATTCGCCCGGAACGCCGATTCCGATGCTGAACATGTCGCATTCGAAAGAATATCCGTCGGAGAGGAGGTAAAAGATAAGATTCATCGCGGCGTTGAAGCCTTCGATGATCCTATCGGGAGGCGTTTCAACATTGTAGGCTTGCGCCTTTCCGGCAACGCCCTTGATGTCGAGCACGTCTTTATGCATGACTTTCGCGTTGTACTTTTTCTTCGCGCCGGGCAGACATGCAGGCACGAATTTCGCTATCACGCTATGCATCTTATCTTTCAATGGATATACAAAGTTCATATCTTAATGTTGCTAAATATTGTATTACTGTTTTTTATCCGCTCTTGAAAGCGGCATGTTTCGCTTTTAAAAACGGCTCAAAGGTACTGCTTTTTTTTGATGCGAACTGTTGTTTATTGCAAAATAACGTTTAATTGTGCAGGCGGTTGCGCAGTGTGCCAAAAACCGCATATTTGCGCAACATGAATTTGCAATTCGCAATTGAGCGATAAAATCGCTACCTTTGCGCCGCAATTGAACGAATCAATTGTCGGACATTGTGTTTGTCGGAATATGTTTGTCGGAAAAAAAATGTCGAAAAACAACATGATTAATTCTTTTGAAACAAGTGATTTTTCCGGAATTGCGATGGCGGGCGACAAAATGCCCGTCGAACCCGAAACGGAAAAGGATCGCGCGAAGAGCGGTTTGTATTTGCCCGCCGGCTTGCGGGAAAAGGAAAAGGCGGCAGACGGCTGCGCGGCGAAGGCTGGAACCGGATATACTGATTTTACCGACAGAATTTGCTCCCAGAAAGGATTCGCGGAACTTCTCGCGCGTTTCGATGCGGGCGAAAGTCAAATCAATCTCAAAAATATTGCCGGCTCGCTGAAAGCCGCGCTGTCCGCCGGACTTGTCGCCAAGAGAAAGGGGGTGCATCTCTTTGTGTTCAACGACAGCGAAACGGCTGCCTATTTCTACGGCGATCTGTTCAGACTGCTGCATCCTGACGCGGGCAGCGACGACGACGATCCGGCAAACCATCGGGTGCTTTTTCTTCCCTCGTCGTTCAAGCGCAACAGCCGCTACGGACGCGAAGATTCGTCGGGCATCGTGCATCGCGCAAGGATAATGGAACGTATCGCGTCGGGGGTCGAAACTCTCGCCGTGGTCACTTTTCCCGAAGCGGCGGCGGAAACCGTACCCTCGAACAAGGCTTTGCAGCAGAAAACAATCCGGATTGCCGCCGGCGACAGGATCGATCCCGCTTTCCTCGCCGAAATGCTGGAACTGCAGGAGTTTGAACGCTCCGATTTCGTGTGCGAACCGGGGCAGTATGCGATGCGGGGATATATTTTCGACGTGTTTTCGTTTTCGTCGGGCAAGCCGTATCGCATTGAGTTCTTTGGCGACGAGGTGGAATCGACGCGCACGTTCGACGTGAACACTCAGTTTTCCGACGCACGGGTGCAGGCGGCAGTCGTCACCTCGAACATCCGCCGAATCGAAGAGGCTGCCGAAATCCCTCTTCCCGACTTCCTCCCGAAGAACGCCACCGTGTGGACCGAAGACCGCAAACTCACTGCCGACATCATCGACAGCCTGTCGGACAGCCTGAATCTTGCAGTGAACGACGGCGCAGCCCGTCCGCGTCTGATTTCCGGAAAATCCTTCGCCGCCTCGATAGCCAAACTGCGCTCGATTTGTTTCAACGCCTCTTCCGCGAAAAACGCCGTGAAGTTCGATTCCCAGCCCCAGCCCGCGTTCAACAAAAAGTTCGATCTGCTCGCGCGCGACATGCTTGCCCGCATCGAGGCGGGATTCCTTGTCGCAATTCTTTCGGAGAACGCGAATCAGATAGAGCGTCTGAGGAATATATTCGCTTCGGCGGCTAAAGGCGCAGTGCCGCATTTCGTCCATGTCAACGCTTCGCTCCACGAGGGGTTTGCGGATGCGGGTTCCCGAACCTGCTGTTACACCGATCATCAAATCTTTCAGCGTCACCACCGCTACCGGATTCGCGGGGAAACGGCAAAGAGCAGCGCGATTACGGCGCAGGAACTTTCGGGGCTGAACGTCGGCGACTATGTGGTGCATATCGACCACGGCGTCGGAGTGTTCGGAGGACTGGTGAAAATCGACGTCAACGGCAGAAAGCGCGAAATGGTGCGCATCATCTACGCCGACAACGATACTATTCTGGTCAATCTGCAAGGGCTGCACCGCATCTCCAAGTTCAGACATTCCGACGCCGCGCCGCCGAAAATCTACAAGCCCGGTTCCGGCGCGTGGAACAGACTGAAGCTAACCGCAAAAAAGAAAATCAAAGATATTGCCGCCGAGCTTATAGTCCTGTATGCGAAACGCAAGGCTACGCCGGGGTTCGCCTGTTCGCCCGATTCGTATTTGCAGCACGAGCTCGAAGCGTCGTTTATCTATGAGGACACTCCCGACCAGCTGAAGACAACCGCAGCCGTGAAGCGGGACATGGAACAGTCTTATCCGATGGACAGACTAGTGTGCGGCGACGTGGGATTCGGGAAAACGGAAATAGCGATACGCGCAGCGTTCAAAGCGGCTGCCGACGGAAAACAGGTTGCCGTTCTCGTGCCGACCACAATTCTCGCCCTCCAGCACTATAAGTCGTTCAAGTCGCGACTGGCGGACTTTCCGGTGAACATCGACTTCATCAGCCGGATGAAGTCGAGCAAGGACATCAAACATTCGCTCGAACTGCTCAAAGAGGGCAAAACGGAGATAATAGTAGGCACCCACCGGCTGCTGAGCGCGGATGTGGCGTTCAAAGACCTCGGACTGCTGATAGTTGACGAGGAACAGCGTTTCGGGGTGCAGTCGAAAGAACGTATCCGAAAGAGAAGAATCAACGTCGATACGCTGACACTCACGGCAACGCCCATTCCGCGCACCCTGCAGTTCTCGCTGCTCGGAGCGCGCGACCTTTCGGTGATAAACACGCCGCCGCCAAACCGAATCCCTATTACGACGGAAGTTCACGAGTTCTCGGAAACGATTGTCCGCGACGCGGTGGAATACGAGTGCAAACGCGGCGGACAGGTGTTTTTCATTCACAATCGCATAAAGGACATAGACGATATGGAGAAACTGATACGCCGCGTGGCGCCCGGAACTAAAACCGTTGTGGCGCACGGACAGATGGAGGGCGCGCGGCTGGAAGAAATCATGACGGATTTTATCGACGGACAGTATGACGTGCTCGTCGCCACAACGATAATCGAATCCGGACTCGACATACCCAACGTGAATACCATAATAATCAACGGCGCCCATTCGTTCGGACTGAGCGAACTCCATCAGCTGCGCGGGCGTGTGGGACGCAGCAACCGCAAAGCCTACTGCTATCTGCTTGCCCCTCCGCCAATCCTGCTCACCTCCGACGCGCGACGACGACTGAAAGCAATAGAAGAATTTTCGGAACTCGGCAGCGGATTCGGCATCGCCATGCAGGATTTGGACATACGCGGCGCCGGCAATCTTCTCGGCGGCGAACAAAGCGGATTCATCACCGAAATAGGGTTTGAAATGTATCAGAAGATTCTGGACGAGGCTATCATGGAGCTGCGCGACGAAACCGGAGGCGAAGCGGGAACAGCAGGCGAGGAGAAAACGGCGTTCATCGCCGATTCGCACATCGACAGCGACATCGAAGCCTGCCTCCCCGACGGATATGTATCGAACATGACGGAAAAACTCCGCCTGTACAGAGAAATAGACGGACTGGACGACGAACGCAAAGTTGAGGTCTTCCGCAAAGAGCTGATCGACCGATTCGGCAAACTTCCCCGCGAAGCGGAAGAGCTGCTGCAGGCAGTCGTCCTGCGACGGCTGGCAATATCGCTCGGATTTGAACGGATAATGATAAAGAACGGACTCATGTTTCTGTATTTTCCTTCCAGCCGGCAGTCGCCCTACTACGCTTCGCCGATTTTTCGGAAAATAATCCAATACGTTCATAACAATCCCGCACGATTCAAAATCAAGGAAAACGCCCAGAAACTCTCGCTTCTGGTCAGAGAGGTGAAGTCGCACGCCGAAGCAGCGAAAACGCTTTTTGAAATTATGAATTATGAATTATGAATTATGAATTATGAATTGCCATGAGGAAATTAAGAATTAAGAATTAAGAATTAAGAATTGCCTGACGGAAATTAAGAATTAAGAATTAAGAATTGCCTGACGGAAAATCGGACGGTTCATAATTCTATTTTCGTCGCGTCCGTCGGATGTGTTAGAAATAACTTATAAAGGATGTCGTTCGGTTTTTTAGCACACAGATGACACAGATGACGCGGATGACGCGGATTTGACAGATTTACACAGATTCAAATCCGCGTCATCCGCGCGCTGAAAATTCGAACAGAGAGTTTATGCACTACGGGGTGATTAAATACTTCCGTCCCTTATTCTTCCCTTCCACTTTCAGAATACCGATTTCCACAAATTTGGCAAAATATTTCTTCACGCTCGCATCTGATTTATTGGTCAACAGTCGGGCGCGATAGTTGGTTATTTCGCCATTCTTATCTATGTAGCCGGCAATCTGTTCCAAAAATTCCAGTTCGGCTTTGGAAAGTTTATCGGTATTTATATCGGTAAATATATCGGTAATTTTGCGTATCGGCAATTCTTCCAATGCCTGCAAAATGGCATTAAGCATAAATTCGATAAAAGATTCCGAATCGCCTGCTTTCTGTGAAGTCGCCAAAGCATCATAGTATCCCTGTTGATTTTCATAAACAACGGTTTCCACCGGCAGCCAAGCAAAAAGTTCGTTCCATTTCGAAAGGATAAGCGTTTGCCAAAGCCGTCCGATTCTGCCATTGCCATCCATAAACGGGTGGATAAACTCTATTTCAAAGTGTACGATAGAACTTTTTATTATCGGATGTATATCTGTTTTCTTTGCCCAAGCGAGTAGATCCGTAATCAGTTGCGGAACAAATTGATAACTTGCACCTGCGTGGATCAGTTTTGAACCTTCAAAAACTCCAACTCCCTGCGAGCGGAAATGTCCGGCGTCCTTAACCAGTTGAGTAGTCATAAATTGGTGGGCTTTCAAAAAATCTTTGACTTTGTAAGGATCATATTCAAGCAAATGTTCGTATGCCTGATACGCATTCTTTACTTCCTGTATTTCGTGCGGTAAACCCAAAACCCGCTTGCCTTCAATAATATCAGTCACCTGTCCAAGCGTGAGCGTGTTGTTTTCAATTGCCAGCGATGATTGAATAGACCGAAGGCGATTGATTTTCCGCAGGCGCAAATTGCGGCTGTATTCGCCCGATCCTTTTAATTCGCCGACTTTTTCGGCAATCTTTGCCATGAGGTCGATGGCGCGGGTGCTGATTGTGTAAACGGGTTCGGTCATATTTCAAATCATATCAGTCATTTTATATTTCATTAAAACCCCGACGCAGTTCGTCGGGGTTTTGTTCTGCAAGTAATTCTTAATTTTTAATTCTTAATTTCCTAACTGCATCCCAGCGCTTTGAGAGCTGCGGCGGCGCCGGCTTTCATCTTCTCGTCGGTTTTAACCTTTTTGAAGAACTGGCAGGCTTTAGTTTTGTTGGTAGCCTGCAGCGCTGCGCCCTGCTGATAGTTTCCGAGGTCGATAAGTTTCAGCGCTGTTCCGTCGCCGGGCTTATATTCCAGAACTTTCTCCGCGTTCTTCACCACGTCCGCCCATTTCTTGGTTTTCTGGGCTTCGGCTGCCGCCTTGGTGAAGATGGCGGCAAGCTGCGAAACGGAACTGTTGGCAACCGAGCTGTTGCCGGTAGCGGAGGCAACATCGCGCGCTTTTTCAAAAGCCTTTACCGCATCGTCTGTCGCGCCTTTCTTCTGAAACGCTGACGCTTTGATCTGATAAATCTTGGCGTCGGACGAATCTATAGCCAAAGCCTTGTCGAAAGCCTTGATTGCGGCGTCGAACTCGTTGTTGGAATAAAGCTGGTCGGCCTGCTTTAGATAAACCTTTATCGTAGCGGCGGCGGCATCCTTCGCGGTTTCGGCGTCGTTGAGCTTCTTCGCTTCGTCCTCAGCTTGTTTGTAAGCGTTCAAAGCCTCGTCGAACTTGTCGTCGTCCAAGTCCTTTTTAGCTTTGCTCAAATAGAGCTTCGGAAGCAGCTTTTCGAGATTGGTTTTGGTCTCTTCGGCGCCTTCGGCGGTTTTGGCAGTTTCGTAAGCCTCCTTAGCTTTTGCTATTGCCGTTGCAAAGTCTTCCGACTGTGCCGCCTGTACGGTCTGATTGTAGAGATCCACCGCTTTGTCGGCAGCTTCATTTTGAGAATAAGAG